>NZ_CAXAPD010000007.1:0-239069 GCF_963970515.1 Pseudomonas sp. RL_5y_Pfl2_73
CTGCAACCGGGACTTCAGACTAACAATGCGAACCTGCGTCGCTGCGCTCCGACTGCCTGTCCAAGTGAGCGTGGAATGAGTGTCCAAATGATCGTGGGCTGAGTGTCCAAGTGTCGTGGAATCCGCATTGATCGTTTCGAAGGGGTGTAAATCATTTGGTCAAGAAGCTGCCTTTTGGTCTCATTATTCGCCCTAATAGCTATGTTAAAAGAAGAATCATAAGGATCGTTAAATGCCTCGGGCAATGTCATTCGAATTTGGTTGCTTTTTAGATTCTCAATATCCCAGCATGACCCGCACTCGTTATATCTGCCGAGTCGATATTTATAGATTGATTTAGGCATGACACTTTGCTTTAACTGTTGTGCAGCTGTTACGTTTACCGCTCTCAAATCATCTATCGTGACAATTAACTTCACAAGTTCATCATAAATACTTTCCGCATCCATTGCGGCTCTCCTAGTGGCGGCGTTGTGCGATGAGTAAATCAGAAGTTAATCACTCCCGTACATTTTTTGTCGACTGCTAGCTGCCTGACCCTGAGCATCCGCTTCTGGACAAAAGCGGGGGGCTACGGCTGCAACATCTGGCGGAGGAGTCAGCGCTCATATAGGCACGTTGAGTGGATCGCCGTCGCCATTGCGCATTGGAATGGAAGGGCTAACCTCAGCTAGATGCTTGGTGGCTGAACATGGGGATTGAAATGGACCTATTCCTCGCAGGGCTGAAGGAGATCGCCGGCGCTTCGTCGCAGCTCACTACATGGGCGCTGGCCATGCTCGGCGGCTCGGTAGCTGTCGTTATTGGGTCTTCGCATTACAGCCCAGCTGGCCGGAGATGGCGTAGCTTGTACTTTCTCCTAGCTCCAGTCTGGATCTTCCTGCTGGTATCCGTTCGGGCGGGCAATGAGCTCTCGCGTAGCTACCTAGCTGCGTTGTTTACCAAGGGTGCTGCTCAGGATAAGGCGTTCAATCAGATCAACGCCGACTTCCAGGCCCAACTGGATTACCTATTCTACGGGGTCATCGCGTTTGCACTTTGGCTCACAGCCTATCTTCTTTGGTGGGTGCTGTTTCGCGACGTTGACCGCGGGGAGGGCGACGCATGACATCGAACTGGGTTGTTGGAGTGCTGTTCTGGATGGTTGCGATAAGCGCTTCTGCGGACATCACATGCAAGTGTGAGTCCTTCCCATTTATGCCTTCGCCTCCTTGTCCAAAGGTATGCAGGGCCCTTTTGTTCGAGAAAGCGGACATTGGCACGCTTACGACAAGCCTGGAATTGTCGAACGACGAAGTCCAAGCAGTTGAACGATATCGCCTGCGCTTTGGATTCACCGATACACCGAATAAACCGATTGATTGGGATGTGGAGCTTACGCCTGAAGAAATTGCCGATGTCACGAAGGTAAAGCAGAGGGTCTTCGACCTCGATAGACAGCAGATCAAGCCTCTGATCAAGACAGTCAAACCAGCCGACCGGACAGTCCCCTACTCTGAGTGGGTCGAGCACAGGCAGGAACTCCAGGTACCGATTGAGCTAAAGGATGGTCTGAAATAGTCCCGAGTCTTTGACTTACTGCTTCTGGCTGCGGCAGCCGCACCTGCCAGGCAGCGTTTGGCCGGTTGTTACCTGTCGCGACCGGAGGCTTCAGGTCGACTGCTGCCGGTTGCCAACAGCCGGAGTAGACCCATTGCGGCCATTAGCGACAGGCGAAAATCAGCCAATAGCGGACATGCGTTGATATCCAAATAGACCTATCCCTAGGAGATTGCTCCATTTTTACCAGCCGTGGGGAATTCCGTATTTGCGTGTTTTGAGACGCATGTCGTCAGCTTCGATCGTAAACGCTAATTTCGTCAGGAGAAGCGCACGCACTCGCTTAGTCCGTCTAGATGGTCATCTTTGGTATCCACACCGAAAGCTTCCAAAAACTTCTTCGCAAAGATGTCTTTAGGGCCTTCTTTTCCTTCTTCTTTATTGAGAACTCTAGAGATGGAGCTGACGAAAAGGTCAGCAATTTGCATAAGAGGCGAAATGCTAGAGTCCTCGACTTCAACTACGTCAATGTAAACATTTCCTTGAAAAATATTTTGTGAAGCATTCTGCAGTTGCAGCTTTATCTCCATTACAGCCAGTTTGTCTTTGGATACCTCTTCCGCGTCTTTCCGGAACTGTAGGTTTCGAGGGAGTACTGCTCGACCCGACTTATTCTCTTCTGATATTCCCTGGATCACCATGTGGTAAAACAGCTTGTTCAGAGTGTCGTCTACATTGTAGAGGCCACTTCTTACGACACCCAGCCCCTTAAAGGAGATAGAGGATGAGTTTTGAACAATAGCCCCGAGAAGTGCTTCGTAGGCTTCTAGATTTCCTTTGCCGATTTCCTTAAAGTGCATTTCACCCTTGAACCCAATCTCCGTCTTCTTCTGATTAATGGCAGCTGTTAACTTCATTGTTTCATAACTGCGCAGAACCCAAAGGCTTCCGACGAGCAGATATTTCCCGGTTTTGCCGCTTTCATCAGCGTAGATGCAGTACACCGGATGGGAAGGTCTCACTTCAAGCGCGCGCTGCTTTTCTTCTTCTTCAAGTTTTCCTCGAAACTTTCGAACCTCGGGTGAGGCGATAAAAAGGCCAAGTACATTCTGTACCACAGCACGTGCACGAGCAATTGAGTGAAGTCGTTGTAGCTTTGGATAGTTTTCGAAAGATATATCACCGCCGCTGTACAGATCGGTTTGGAAGGTTTTCCAATAGATGATCTGGCATTTCACATCCGAATCGCGAGCTTGAGGGTAATGGTTAAGAATCCAGGCAACTCTGTCTGTTACGCGTGTCGGGCTGTTGCTTGCAATTGCGGAGAGTACCCTTATCTTTTCCGCCTCGTTGTCCTTCCTCTTTCTTTGAAGAACTACTGGTAGCTCTTCCTGCTCTTCATCTTCTGTAGGTGTGACGGCGATGTCGTTCATCTCGATTCCCTTCAGCAGCCAAGCGTTGGCTATATGCCAGCATTACTCGTGAAAGGATACCCGTCAACTAGCAAAACAGGGCGTTCATCGCCTAGCGATTCGCGCCTCTGACCCCGGCACCAATCATTCCCACCGGTTTGTCTTCCCTGATGGTCAACCTGCAGGATCAATGGGGTCAGAGTTATTGATTTTAGAGGATCAATGTCTCTGACCCCATTGATTGTGCGCCAGGTCCGGTTGAGCGCAGGGCAGGGATCAGCGTCGCCATCATTTCAGCAGGAAACTTGCTTCCAAGATATCGCCTTCGAGTTGATCGGGTCGGGTTCCTTCACCCAGCATCCATCGAGCAGCCGCGTGAACGGTTGCGTCTGAGAACGACTTGAGGCGTCCGGGACTCGAAGCGGTGCCGATTAATCCGTCTGAACCTATGAAATAGCCAACGAAGTTTTTCTGAAGCTTTAGTCTTCCGTTCTCCTCTTCGAACTTAGATTCATGGTGATTGAATGCGCGACTTGTTCCCCCACAGAACAAAAACTTAAATGGGCTGCTGGGCATAGCATTTCCAGTGCACCCGTCAAGAGCGACAATGGCGGCTGCCGAGCGCAAATAGACTTGCTTCATCGGCGCCCGGCCTGAGAACGCAACTGTCCGAAGCAGGGTAAGACCTTTGCTCTCGGTGCCGCCGACCTCTGGCGAATTTTGGTTAGTGCTTTGAAGCATGGCTTGTCGCCGCGCCCATGCGTGGTCTGCTGCCTCAAGATCACACTCGTCAATCCTTCTGGCTTGATCCCAAAGCCGCTCGAACCATTCAATCATCTCTGAGCGTTCTATTGTCGATGCAGGCAGCGCAATGCCTGCCTCCTTCCAAGTTTGCGAATTGACTCCTTCCAGCGCAAGGCCGTTGGTTGAAAGGTTTGCCGATGACACCAAGGCGCCACCGTCGCTGATGAGAACCTTCGCATGAAGCGTATCGAGTTGTAGGATTGAAACGTTTGGCTGCGCTTTGATTGAGCGAACGACCTCAGGATTCGTTCCACCTGACTTCAAGTTGCAGATTATCTGATACCGGTTGGCATTTTGCCCGACGATTTCGGCAGCACCATGCCCCCAGAATGCGACCGCAATCCTTATTGGCTCCGTCGAAACATGCAATCGCATAAGCTCTCTTACCTGTTCCGCAATCTCAGATGCTGTACCGAGAAATTTGATGGTGCTCATATGTGTGGGCATTTCTGATCTCTACTATTAGGCGACATGCCCTGTCGCTATGGCGTGTCGTATAACGTTCCTTGTCATCCTGTAAGTCCTTGTTTTGCCTGAAAGTGGTCACTGCGAACGCGACACTACTCGAGGAGAAACACGACATGGATGGCAAGCCCAGGCTGCTCAATCAGTTTAGGCACCAGACCATGCGACGCCAGTCATTTGCCATTATTCTGTCGACCGTCCGCTCCTGGCCGGAAGCGGCCCTTTGGAGCGGCAGTTCTCGGCCAAAAGCGGGCGCTTGCTTGGGCTTGCGCCTTGCCAAAGGCTGATATGCAAGAAATCCTAAATTTGAGCGAACTGCATATACCGGATGCGGATTCAGTGATGGCGCAATACAATCACCATCAACATTGCAAGCACAAGGAGATGAGCCTTGCACATTTTGATCAATCGCGCCGCTTTACTCCGGGCCGAACTGCATCGCCCCCCGGCTTTCAACCTGTTCACCTTACTGCGCAGTGGCTCGGATGAAGTGCGCCTGCACTCTCGCTACTTGGCCTTCTTGCTCAACCCCCAAGGCGCTCATGCGGCCGGTGGCAAACTGCTGCAGTTACTGCTAGACGCATTGAATATCGAGGGTTTCGACTGCCGCGACGTCACGGTGGAGGTTGAGTACCGCAACGTCGATATCCTGATCCGTAACGCCAAACGGCAAGCGATCATCATCGAAAACAAGCTCTACGCCGAGGACCAGGAGGCTCAGTTATTTCGCTATCTGGAGACCCTTCAGGGCGAGGGCTACCAGACCTATCCGCCGGTCTACCTTACCTTGGATGGCCGCGATGCTGATCCCCGCAGTTGTCTGGGCATCGATTACCAACGTATCAGCTACGCCGCCGACATCCTGCCATGGCTGGAGCAATGCCAACCGTGGGTGATCCGCGAAGCTGCCGTGCGTGAAAGCCTGCTGCAATACATCGATCTCATCGCAAAATTGACCTTCCAGAACCAAGGACATGCTTACATGGACGCTATCAAGCAGACGTTACGTCAGGGCAACAATCTGCTCGTGGTTCGGGACTTGCAAAAAGCCTACATCGAGACCTTGAAAGACCTGCAACTGGAACTCTGGCAAGCGGTTGCGCAGTGTATAGAGGTTAAATATCCCGAGTTGCCAAAACCCTTTAAAGCGCCGACGGCGGCGATAATCGACCGCTACTACAGCGCGGTCCGGGATAACCGCCATTTTGGCCTTTTTTACGAGCTCGGCTCTGTATCAGGCGCGGTTTACATCGAGCTCAATCACCGCTTTTACTGCGGTTATTACTGCGATGCCGACACCCATCCGCATGATTACAGCCGCCTGGATGCACTGACGGCGCTGTTAGAAAACAACGGAGTCAGTAGCAACGGTTTGCTATGGCGCTACACCACTGAACTCAACATGAAAAATCCCAGCGATGAGCATTTGATGGTACTGACCAACCCTGAAAAGAGAGCTCGCATGGCGGAACGCATGGCTGACGATTTATACGACCTCTGGTCGAGTGTTAGTAGGTTGTGCGACGTGCAGAGTCGTGATTGATCGAATGAATCTACCCCTGCTTTGTAGAAACTCGATGGACCAGTTTTGGCCGCTTTCTGCAAGTCGGGATCTTTAAACTAGATGGTCAGATCTGGTGCGTGATGCAGATACACATCTTTGACTACGTAAAACGGGCGCTCTCAGGCGCCCGTCGTTCCGTCAGCTTTCAACCTGCGCCTGAAGCCGCCGACCAATCACCTCCAGCAAATCGCACCCATCCCGCAACGGAATCACCAAAAGCTGTGCAAAGTCCGAAAGCACCACCGTATCGCTGGTGATTTCAGAGCGAAATGCAATGTTCTCCAGCACCTGGGTCACCACACGGATGCGGTAATCAGCTGTGGCGTGTAGTACGTCAAGCGGCGCTTGGGTGTCGATGAGCAGGGAAGCGGGAGTGCAGTCGATGCCGGTGATGGGTGTGTATCTTTGCATGGGATTGCTCCAATTAACTTAAAGGGCTGATCCGATACGCAGGTCGCCAAACCTGATCACCCTATTCGGCGATGGGATGACTATAGGTTTCACCAGATTGGACGGGCAAGACACCTGCTTCCGAGAGCCTTGTAGGAATCGAGACAGTTTTTTGCCAGAGATAACCGGGCAGACAGAGGCGCAGTCAAACCTGATCGACACTGGACAGTTACCCAGCGGGGATCTACCGTCGCGAGCGGCCCGGAGTCATCGAGCCAGGTGCTTTGATTAATAAAGGAGAGGGGACATGGAGCAATGGACGCTGCACTGGCTGGAGGCCTCGGGGAGTCTTGCCGAGCTTCGCCGAGAGCTGGTTGACGAGTTTGACGCCGCTTACGAGGCTATTGCTCGCCTAATGCCCCCGCCGCGACTCGATGTCCTGATTCAGCGGCTACCGGGCGAAACCATTCCAGAAATGGGCCTGGTAGGACGGGCGTATCGCAGCTCCATGTTTACCATGACCCTTGATCCCGACAATCCGAATTTCTTTTCCAGCCTACGCACCGGCGCACTGCGTCGGCATGTTGTTCATGAGGTTCATCATTGCCTGCGCATGGGCGGCCCTGGTTATGGTTGGACATTAGGCGAGGCGTTGGTCAGCGAAGGGCTTGCCGGTCAGTTTGTTCGGCATGTGCTTGGTACTGATCCGGAGCCTTGGGAGCATGCCATCGCATCTGCCGATCTTTTACGCTCACCGGTTGGGCTGCAAACTCTTGAATCACGGTATTACGATCACAACGAGTGGTTCTTTGGTTTTGGCGACAAACCCAAATGGCTCGGTTACTCGTTGGGTTATCAAATGGTCGGACGTTGGCTTGCGTCGAGGGGCGAAACTGATATTTCGACCTGGGTCAACGCATCAGCAGCAGACATCATGGCCAATGCGCTGGAGGAAGGTTTGGTATCGGCTGAGTCCTGAACGCTTGCCGCAACTTTTCAATTACCTGGCTGATAGAGGGCCCTTGGATCGCTGGCGGCGTGGGGCTCTCACCAAACTCACGCCAGATGAACAACGTCAGCTCTGCGCCATCGGTTAATGTCTGGGCGTTCTCTTGAGTCCCGAATGTTTCCAGCAACCTGTACCGCGCATCTTTCCAGAACAGTGCCTCGATCCAGTCGTACACCGGGATGAAATGGAAGTGGATGGGGTAGCGGGGATCGTGGCCGAAGCGGCTGATGTAAAGCCATTTGGGGTTCAGTTGTGTTTCAACGACGCTCTGGATGTTTGCCATCAGGCTGCCCAGCTCTGCGAGTGCGGGTTCGGGCAATTGGGCCAGTGAATTAACGTGATGCTTGGAGCCGAGCATGAGGTAGCCGGGTAGGGCGGAGGCCAGGTGGTGGTTGACTACCCAATGGGGCGTTTCATCGAGGATGAAGTAGGGGGCTATTTCCAATGCTGACTCCGTGTTAATGATTGGAATCTCCGTTAGGTTCTGTACGAAATCCTTTGAAACCGCCGCCACCGCCGCTAAACACTAACATTCGGTAGAGTTCGCGCCCATCGAAGGCAGGAGGCCACGATGGTGAAGCGTTACGAATTCCCGATGCAGCCTGGGAGCTGGTTGTTGATCTCTTTGAACCGCCTCGGCGCAGTGATGACTGCTCGCCACGTCTGATCATTACACTCAAGGCCCTCTCGCACGGGGTTATTGGAGTCAGTAACCTCTCTCTGCAGACACGTTCGCAAAGCGTTTATCAGGCGACATTCAACCGGCTTATTTACGTACAGGAGACCTTGGTTTATTCGCCAAGGAGAGCTACATGTGACAGGCCGAATAAAGACATGATATCGAGCACAATTGTTTTGTTAATGCCAGGAAAACTGCTGAAAACCAGTAGCGGCAAGGTCATGCGCAACGCAATACGTACTCAGTACATCGATAATAAGCTCGAGCGATGGCAGGGTTAGTGTTGTTCACAAATGCCTACTATAAGGATGAATTCCATGGAAGATTTCGCTGCAAGCAATCCCGACTTCGACAAGCACGTCCAACGCGCAGTACTCAGTATGCCAGCAGCGCAGTTGCTGGGGTTTCATTACAATTATCTGAAGCCAGGTCATTGTGAAATTGAACAGCCGGCGCGCAAAGAACTCACTCAGCATAATGGATATTTTCAAGGTGGCATCGTCGGAGCATTGGCAGATTTTGCTGGAGGCTCGGCCGCTGGGACGCTGCTGCCGCCTGGCTGGATCAATATGACCACTGATTTCACCGTCAAATTAATCGCCCCGGCTGACGGTGAAAAGCTACTAGCCAGGGGGAGAGTCATCAAAGCGTCGAACAACACCACGGTTGCGGCTGCCGATTTATTTGCCGTGAAACAAGGTAAGGAAACCCTCTGCGCCACGGCGCTGGTGACGATGCGAAATATTCCCTTGAAAGCATGAAATAGCTATTGCATAGCGCCGCGAACACGGCAGAGTCCAGATGACCGACAATGCCCGGTTGGCATTGTTGGTGGTCCGGCGTCGATACGGAGTTCGTAGATGAGTCATCACAACTCACTCTCAATAAGTCCCCGATACAACTCCCTGCGCCTTGAACCCATCAAGCGCCGCCACCCCCACCGGCATCAGCCCCTGCTTCGACATCCCCGTCGCCTCGGCCAACGCAACCAAATGCTCCCTCCCGTTGCGCCGAGGCGGTTGGGGATGGTTACGCTCCGAGCTCCGTTTGCAGCATCGTCAAAAACGCCTCTCTGGCAGGATGTTTCCCAGCGTTTTCATGCCAGTAAAAAAGGTTATCGATCCCCGTCAGTTCAGGAAACTCATACCCCGTCCAACCCGCCCGCTGGCGGTATTGCTCATAGATCCCCCGAGGCACCAGCGAGACGCCGGCACCCGCGCTGACACAGCCAACGATGGCGCCATAACTGGCGATGCTGGTGATCGGTTGTACCTGACCATGACGCAGCAGCCACTGCTCCAGCGCCAATCGATACGGACAGCCCGTGGGCCACATGAAGATTGCCTTGCCTTGCAAATCGGCAGCGCTGCGCAACGGGCCGTGGGACTCGGAGGCGATGAGCACCAGGTCTTCGCGGTACATCACCGCTCGCTTGAGGCCGGGCCGTTCGATGTCCACCGCTACGATCACGCCGTCGAGCCGGTGATGCTGGATATCGTCCAGCAACTGCGCCCAGGTGCCGGTGCTCAGTTCCAGTGAGACTTGCGGATACTGCGCGTGGTATTGGGCGAGCAACTGAGGCAGGCGCCCGGTGGCGCTGGACTCGATGGCGCCTATGCGCAGTGGGCCGCTCGGTGCGCGGGTGGGGGCGACTGCGCGGCGGGCCTCTTCTGTCAGGCTCAGTATTTTTGTCGCGTACTCCAGAAACACTTCGCCCGCCGGGCTGACTTGCAGCCCGCGACCTTTGCGGAAAAACAGCGGCGTGCCGAGTTCCCGTTCCAAGGATTTGAGGCGCGCGGTGATGTTGGACGGCACGCAGTGCAGCACTTCGGCGGCGCGGGCGATGCTGCCGGTGTCGCAGACCGTCTTAAGCATGCGCAGTTGGGACAGTTCCATAGCTCACCAAAACTGAATAGTGGGCTGAGTTTAAGTCACTTGTGCTGAGGTGGGGTGGTTTCGATACTTCGATTCAAATCGGTCAGTGAGCAGGAACTTTAGATGGAAACGCGTTTTGCGCGGGTTGAAGGTTCCTCCGGCAAAACCGGTGTGAAAGTTATCCTGGCGACGCTGTTGGTGATCGTTTGCTGGGCCTATTCGCCGATCGGGATTCGCATTGGCTTGCAGGCTTATGAACCCGGTCAACTGGCGCTGATGCGTTTTCTCATCGCATCAGTGTTCATGGCCCTCGTTGCAATGGTGAAGGGTATTTTCTGGCCGCGTCTCAGGGATTTGCCGTTGCTGGCGGTGTTGGGTTTCTTTGCCGTCAGCTTGCACCACATCGCCCTCAATTACGGTCAGCGGGGCGTCAGCGCCGGGGCGGCCAGTGTGCTGGCCCAGTCCACGCCGTTGTTCAGCACGCTGCTGGCGCATTTTGTCTTCAAGGACAGGGTCAGTGGTTGGCAGTGGGGGTGTGTGCTGTGCGGCTTGCTTGGCGCGGGCGTGGTGGTCGCGGGGGATCGTGGCTTGGGTGACATGGACGCCCATGGGTTATTGATCCTGTTGGCGGCGCTGTCCTGGAGTTTGTATTTCGCTTTGCAGAGGCGCCATGCCCATCGTTATGACGGTTTGACCCTGGTTTGCTACACCGTTTGGTCGGGCACAATTCTGTTGTTCATTTTTGCGCCGGGCATGTTGAGCGCGGCGTGGCAGGCTTCGGCTTCGGTGAACCTGGCGGTGTTGATCCTCGGTATTTTTCCCAGCGCGTTGGCGTACCTTGCTTGGGCTTACGTGCTGGCGCACAGCAACGTGAGCCGCGCTTCCATGGTGCTTTACCTGATACCGCCCACGGCGATGTTGATGGCTTCTTTGGTGTTGGCTGAGCGCCCGTCAGCGATGGTTATTGTTGGGGCGGTGATTGTGTTGATGAGCGTGCTGGCGTTGAGGCTTGAGCCGGGGAGTGGGGTAAAAGTCTCAGGTAGTAGAAGATTATCTGGCCCGGATTGAGCTTGGGGTTTATCAATGAATCCTGTGTTCTGCTGCGCGGTTTTTTGGGGCTGCTGCGCAGCCCAGCGGGGATAAATCCCCTCGCCACAGGTTGCGTTATGCTTACAACTTTGAACGATCGTTCCTCACGCTCCGCGTGGGAACGCCGCCAGGGACGCTCCGCGTTCCGCTTCTGGAAGGTGACGCAGAGCATCACGGGATGCATGCCCACGCGGGAGCGTGGGAACGATCGTCCGAACGAGCGGGTGCACTATTTCTTGACCGGAAAATCCTGCCCCCACACCCGTACCGTGCTGACCGCCTCGCTCATGGCTTCAAACACGAACTTCTGGCGCACGGCGGTCTTCGCCGGAATGGTGACTTCATCCGGGTTGCCCAGCCCGGTGAGGCGGTTGGAGTAACCCGCCTGGTCGATGGCCAGCAGCACGCCGGTCTGGCCGAGGTTGACCACGCGCAGTTGGGTGTCGGTGCTGTTCTTGAAGCCAAGGGTGATGCTGACGTTTTCGTCGCTGGGCTCGAGCTTCAATACTTCAACGGCGATGCGATCTTTCATTTGCTCGCCGGAGGAAATGATCGCGGCGCCATCGGTGCCTTGGGCCGATTCGCGGCCATCGAGCACGCCTTCACTGACGCCGCCCAACAGGTTCTTGCCGGCGGTAATGAACGTTGAAACGGCGGCTTTGGTCGAGTCTTTGATGAGGCTGCCGTCCACCGGCTCGCCTTCGGCAAAGCACAGGGAACTGAGCAAGAGGCTGGAGACGAGGAGGGTGGAGCGTGACGGCAGAAAAGTCATACCTGGATCCTTGAGGGTGGCCTGCGACATCGCCTGTCAAAAGGGCGAGCGGCAATGATAGCCGTGATCGAGGACCATTAGCGATTTACCTCGTTGAGTTTTTCCGACCGCGCGCCACGTTCCAATCCCAGGGTGATTGCGTTGAGCGAACCCGGCGCAGGCCTGGGCGCGCGCGTCTGATCCGTACTTTCCTGCCTCAGGTGCCCCTGTAATGAACCCGAGCCCCACCCCAGAATAACCGCGCGGGTAGCCTCTCGGGCGGCCGGTGTACTGCAATGTCTTGATTCAGGAGTGCTCATGGCGAAGATGGCGTTTTTTTTGGGTGGTTTTTTGGCGCTGACCCTTTTGATCGGCGTACTGGCGACGATCTCGCCGGTATAGGCACGGTGGTTGGCGCTTTCTCCTGGCGACGCCGTGACGATTTCATTGAACAGACCGGTGCCCATAACGACTAACCCCAACAGGCCACTTGATTTGCGCACTGGATCACGTGGCGTTTTACCTGGCGCGGCTGCGTGACACATGCGCAGCGGCAGGACTCAAGGGGGAAGCGATGATTGAGGGATTCGAGGGTTTTTTCACCGGGTACACGTTGCTAGGTATTTCGTTGGCGAGCTGGATCTTTGCATTTTGCGCTGCTGTGCTCAGCTACGTGTTTGCAAGAACCGCGATCTGGTTTGTTTTCAGGAGAATCCAGGCTAGGGCGGGGGCGGGCGATACTCACCTTGGTCACATTGCCAGCCAGGTGCTGTCGGCAACCAGCAACGCGCTGCTGTTATTGGCATCGATTCTGGTCGGGATAGGCCTACTTGATTTGCCTGAGCGCTGGCTCAGTCGTGTCAGCAGCCTTTGGTTCGTGGTGGCGGCGTTGCAGGTCGGCTTATGGACGAACCGAGCGTTGGCGCTTTTGCTGCACCGCTATTTTTCTGTCCATGGTGCGAATGGGATATTTCAAGCAAGTGCCTTGGCGACCCTGAGCCTCTGGGGCGCAAGGGTGCTCCTATGGGCGGTGATTTTACTCGCGATGCTGTCCAACGTTGGCGTTAACATCACGGCCTTTGTGGCGAGCCTTGGCGTCGGTGGTATCGCTGTGGCGCTCGCGGTGCAGAATATTCTTGGCGATGTGTTCGCCTCGCTGTCGATTGCCGTTGACAAGCCATTCGAGGTGGGCGACTTCATCGTGGTGGGTTCGCTTGCCGGTACGGTGGAGCGCGTTGGCCTGAAGACGACCCGCATACGAAGTCTGGGGGGCGAACAAATTGTCATGGCGAACGCCGATATGATCGGCAGCACTATTCAGAATTACAAACGGTTGCAGGAGCGTCGGATTGTTTTCGAGTTTCGCCTGACTTATGACTGTTCAACCGAACAGGTCAGGCAGATCACGCAACGGGTTGAAGCCATCATCAGGAATGAAGACCAAGCCCGGTTCGATCGGTGTCATTTCAGAAGTTTTGGCCAGAGCGCGCTGGAGTTCGAGACGGTCTATATCGTTCTGGACGCCAGTTATAACGTCTACATGGACGTCCAGCAGAGGATCAATCTGAAGGTCATGGAAGCGGTTGCTGACCTGGACACGAAATTTGCTTTTCCGTCACATACCGTCCATGTCGCTTCATTGCCCGACTCCGTGGCACTTCGCTCGGTCACGCCGCATTCATCACGCGCAGGGCATGCTTGAGCCTGCGATCTATATTTTTTGTGTCAGGCTCAAGAGATCGCAGCCTCGCTTCGCTCGACAGCTCCTACAGGGGCCAGGGGCGAGCGCTTGTTATCGATGCAGGATGACCTGTGCGATCTCTTGCAAGCCCATCACCCGTTGTGCGGCGTTGAGTTTGATCGCTTCCTTGGGCATGCCGAAGACCACGCAGCTGGCTTCGTCCTGGGCCACGGTGGTGCTGCCGGCGTCGAGCATTTCCTTCAGGCCGCGGGCGCCGTCGTCGCCCATGCCGGTCATGATGATGCCGGTGGCGTTGCGGCCGGCGAATTTGGCCACGGAGCGAAACAGCACGTCCACCGAAGGGCGGTGGCGGTTGACCAGTGGACCGTCCACCACCTGCACGTGATAGAACGCGCCGCTGCGGGTCACCATCATGTGTTTGCCGCCTGGAGCGATGAGCGCCAGGCCCGGGTGGATGCGGTCGTTGTTGCGGGCCTCGCGCACTTCGATCTGGCACAGGCTGTTGAGCCGGGCGGCAAACGAGGCGGTGAATTTTTCCGGCATGTGCTGGACGATGACGATGCCCGGGCACACCCGTGGCAGGGCGGTGAGCACCGCTTCCAGGGCCTGGGTGCCGCCGGTGGAGGTGCCCAGGGCGACGATGCGTTCGGTGGTCTGCGCCATGGCGTGGCCGTTGGCGGCGGGCAGCACGGCGTCGGCGGTGAGTTTGGTCGCCGGTGTCAGCGCGATCGGGGCGGGACGCTTGCCCAGGTTGCGCACGTTGACCTGGGCGGCGGCCCGGATCGCCGACACCAGTTCCGGCGCCGACTCCAACAGAAAGTTCTTCAGGCCGGTGGTGGGCTTGGTGATGATTTCCACCGCGCCGGCAGCCATCGCCTGCAAGGTGGTTTCCGCGCCCCGGGGCGTCAGGGACGAGCAGATCACCACCGGCGTGGGGCGCTCGCTCATGATTTTTTTCAGGAAGGTGATGCCGTCCATGCGCGGCATTTCCACGTCCAGCACGATCACGTCGGGCCATTCGCGGGCCAGTTTGTCCATGGCGAAAATCGGGTCGGCCGCCGCGCCCATGACGTGGATGTCCGGTGTGTCGCTGAGGATCGCCAGCAACACCTGGCGAACCACGGCCGAGTCATCCACCAGCAGTACATTGATCTTTTTTGACATGGTCAGTGCCGGGTCCTTATAGGTTGGTGCCGGACCCACACATCGCCGCTGCGCAGATCGAAAATGATGCTGCGGTGGCCGGTGCTGCCCATGTCCTGGGCAATTAGGTCGAGGCGATAGAGGGCGGCCATTTCCAGCGCGGCGTTGACGTTCAGCCGCGCCACATCGCCGTAGGGCACGTGGCGTTGCAGCTCGGGGAACATCTCGCCGCCGCCGAACAGCTTGAGTTGGTAGTCCTCGGGTTCGGTGCGATAAGCCCGGGCCTGACGGATGAACAGTTCGATGGCTTCGTCGGCGTAGAGGCCGTTCAGTGCGGTGGAGCAGCGCCCCCGACTGGGCAACATGAAGTGGCACATGGCGCCGATCTTGCGTTCCGGGTGCCACAGCGTGATCGCCACGCAAGAGCCGAGAATTGTGCGCAGGCGGGTTGGGCAGGTGGCGAAGCGAAACTCCCCTGGCGCCAGGTACAGCTCGGCCACTTCGCTGATGGCGGCGCTCATGGTTTGCGGTAAATCGATGGCGCCACCAGTTTCAACGCATCGGACACGCCGTTGAGGCTTTCTGAATGGCTGACGATGAAGTACCCGCCGGGCTTGAGCCGGGGCAGCAAGCGGGCAACCACTTTTCGTTTGGTGGCTTGGTCGAAATAGATCATGACGTTGCGCAGGAAGATCACATCGAACTCCCCCAGCTCCGGCAAGGTGTCGTTGAGGTTGACCTGGATAAAGTTGACCCGGTTGCGCAAGGCCCGGTCGATGAGGAACGTGCCTTGCTGGCTGCCGGTGCCCTTGAGGCAATATTTCACCAGCAGCGGATGGGGCAGGTTGCGGGCACGTTCCATCGGGTAATGCCCGGAGCGCGCCTTGGCCAGCACCTGGCTGCTGATGTCCGAACCAATGACTTCCCAAGGCGTGGTGCCCAGCCCTTCGGCCAGGGTCATGGCCAGGCTGTAGGGTTCTTCCCCTGATGAACTGGCCGCGCTCCATAAGCGCAAGGTCTTGCCCGGTGTCGCGTGGGGCAATACGTGCTGGCGCAGGAAATCGAAATGCTTGGGTTCGCGGAAAAAGTAGGTCTCGTTGGTCGTCAACAGGTCCAGCGCTACCTGCAACTCATCGGTGCGCTGGCCGTTCATGATCAGCTTGAAATACTCGCCGTAGCTGTCCAGCTCATAGTGTTTGAGACGCTTGAACAAGCGCCCGGCCACCAGGGCTTTCTTGGCTTCGGACAGGCTGATGCCGGCGGCCTGGTACAGCCAGGACTGGAACTGGCCGAACTCGCGGTCACTGAGCACCAGTGAACTTGCCGTGCGTTCCTTGCAAACATCAGCGTTCACGGGGCATCCACTTCCAGCGCGCTCGGGCTGGCTTCTGCGAGTTGGGACATCTCGTCGATGGACAGCACGCGGTCCACCTCCAGCACGATGACGAACTTGCCATCGACCTTGGCCATGCCACTGATGAAATCGGCACGGATCTTCGCGCCAAAGCTCGGTGGCGGCTCGATTTGCGAGGCCGGGATTTCCAGCACCGCCGACACTGTGTCCACCAGCAGGCCAATGTCCTGGGCCTGGCCGTCGGCGCTGGCCGCCTC
Source organism: Pseudomonas sp. RL_5y_Pfl2_73 (assembly GCF_963970515.1). Taxonomy (NCBI): domain Bacteria; kingdom Pseudomonadati; phylum Pseudomonadota; class Gammaproteobacteria; order Pseudomonadales; family Pseudomonadaceae; genus Pseudomonas; species Pseudomonas sp. RL_5y_Pfl2_73. The sequence continues at coordinate 16,034 of NZ_CAXAPD010000007.1, forward strand.
GATGATCACCACGCAGCTGCGGCGGCTGATCGCCGAGTTCGGCCGGCCGAAACGGGCCGACAGGTCCACCACCGGCACGACCGCACCACGCAGGTTGATCACCCCGCGTACGAAGGTCGGCATCATCGGCACCACGGTCAGGTTGCCGTATTCGATGATTTCCTTGATGCACAGGATGCCGATGGCAAACATCTCCGTGCCGAGCATAAACGTCAGGTATTGCGCTTCTTCCTCGACCGCGAGGGCCGTTTGACGTGTGGTCGCGATGGCGCCCATGCCTTTATCTCCTTTAAGCGAGCCTATGGGAACCTATCGTCAGAACCGGGTGAACTCGGATTCGTCCGGCGCGCTGGCCATGCTGTAGGCGAAGGCCTTGGGCAGGGCGGGCGCGGCAGTTCGGGCCGGTTTGCGGCTGGACGGGCCCGGCGTGTTGTCCACCTTCAAGGGCTGGTTGGCCGATTTGGGCGGTGTGTCCAAGGTGAAAAAGCTCATGGCCTGTTGCAGTTGCTCGGCCTGGCTGCTCATTTCCTCGGAGGTGGCGGCCAGTTCTTCGCTGCTGGAGGCGTTTTGTTGGGTCACCTGGTTGAGCTGGGTCATGGCGGTGTTGATCTGCGCCACACCGGCGGCCTGTTCTTCGGAGGCGGCGCTGATTTCCTGCACCAGGTCCGAGGTCTTGTTGATCGAGGGGACCATCTCGTTGAGCAGGTGCCCGGCCTTCTCGGCCATGTCGACGCTGCTGGAGGACAGCTCGCCGATTTCCTGGGCGGCCACCTGGCTGCGTTCGGCCAGCTTGCGCACTTCGGCGGCGACCACCGCGAAGCCTTTGCCGTGTTCCCCGGCGCGGGCGGCTTCGATGGCCGCGTTGAGCGCCAGCAGGTTGGTCTGGTAGGCGATGTCGTCGATGATGCTGATGCGCTGAGCGATTTTTTTCATCGCCACCACGGTCTGCTGCACCGATTCGCCGCCGTCGGTGGCTTCCTTGGCGGCCTTGCTGGCCATGCCATCGGTGACTTTGGCGTTCTCGGTGTTCTGGTTGATGCTGGCGCTCATCTGCTCGATAGAGGCACTCGTTTCCTCGACGCTGGCCGCTTGCTCGCTGGTGGCTTGGCTCATCGATTGCGCGGTGGCGCTGACTTCTTCGGAAGCGCTGGCCAGGTTGTCCGCGGCGTTCCGCACTTCGCCGATGATGTGCGAGAGCTTGCCGACCATGTTCTGCATGGCGTTGAGCACCATGCCGGTTTCGTCCTTGGAGCCACCCTCGATTTTTGTGTTCAGGTTGCCTTCAGCCAATTGTCCGGCAACCGCGGCGGCCTGTTTCAATGGGCGAGAGATGACCCGCGAAATGAACAGCGCCAGGCCCAGGCCCACCAGCAGGGCGGCAACCAGCACGGCAATGATCGACAGGCGCGCGTTTTCAAACAGCTCCGTGCCGTGCTCGCTGGCCTTGCCGGCGCCGACATCATTGAGTTCCACCAGTTTTTGCAGGTCAGAGGCTACCTGCTCGAATCGACGCCTGGACTCACCCCTGAGCAGCGCATGGGCTTGTTCGGCCAGGTTCTGTCGGGAAAGTGCAAGCAGGTCCTTGCTCACCGCGAGGTAAGCGAGCCAATCAGTACGAGTGGCTTCGAACAGCTGGCGATCTTCTGCGCTGGAGAGCAGTTTTTCATAGGTCGCCAGGCGCGTTTCAAAACCTTTCCTGGCTTCTTGCGCTTCTTGCTCGATGGTGACGCGCTCCTGTTCGGACTCGGCGGTAATGAAGCTGTTTTCCTTGAGACGATAGTTCGCCCCGTAGAAACGCATGCCCGAGGCGGCGCGCATGGACGGCATCCAGTTTTCCCGGATATTGATGGTGGTGCCGTTCACCTGGCCCAGTTGGATGATCGAGAACACCCCCATGACGGCTGTCAGCGCCAGCACCACAAGAAATGAAGTGATTAGCTTGGTGGCGATTTTAAGGTCGTAGAACCATTTCATTGGGAAGTACCTCTCCATGGAATTGCTAAAGCGTCAGCGAGCGTTGGCTTGTTGTCATTGAGTCGATGTGTAGCGATTTTCCACTTGGGCGATCTGGGTGAGCAGCGCCGGTACGTCGAGAATCAACGCCACGGCGCCGCTGCCCAGGATGGTCGAGCCACTGATGCCGCGAAGGGCGCCAAACAGCTTTCCCAGTGGCTTGATCACGGTCTGGAACTCACCCAGCAAGTCATCCACCACCAGCCCGGCCTTGAGTTCGGCGTAGCGCACCACCACCACGTTCTGCCGGCGCGCGGCCGGGCCTTCGTGGCTGAAGTGATCGCGCAGGTAGACCAGCGGCAGCACCTCACCGCGCAGGTCGAGGTAGCCTTGTTCGCGGCTGGCACGCCCATCGTCTTCGCTCAGCTCGATGCATTCCTGGACCATGTCCAGCGGAATGACATAGGTCGACTGGCCGATGCCCACCAAAAAACCATTGATGATCGCCAGGGTCAGCGGCAGGCGGATGCGCACCACGGTGCCCTTGCCGGGCTGGCTGTCCAGGTCGACGGTGCCGCGCAGCAGGGTGATGTTGCGCTTGACCACGTCCATGCCCACGCCACGCCCCGACAGGTTGGTCACGGCCTGGGCGGTGGAGAAGCCAGGTTCGAAAATCAGGTTGTAGATTTCCTGGTCGGTCGGGCTCGCGCCGGGCGTCACCAGGCCCCGTTCCTGGGCTTTTTCCAGGATCCGGTCGCGGTTCAGACCGGCGCCGTCGTCGGCGATTTCCAGCACGATGCTGCCTGAGTCGTGATAGGCGTTGAGGTGCAGGTGCCCCTTGGCCGGTTTGCCGGCCGCCAGCCGTGCCTCGGCGGTTTCAATGCCGTGGTCCATGGCGTTGCGCAGCAGGTGCATGAGCGGGTCGCCGATTTTTTCCACCACGGTTTTATCCAGCTCGGTTTCCGCACCGCTGATGATCAGGTCGATGTCCTTACCCAGTTCCTGGCTGACATCGCGCACCACCCGGCGGAACCGATTGAAGGTTTCACCGATGGGGATCATGCGCAGGCGCAAGGCGCCGTCGAGGATTTCCTCCACCAGGGATGACACCGTCGAGGTGGATTCCTGCAATGGATCGTTGTTGCAGGTGCGGGCCAGCAGGCTGGCGCCGGCACTGGCGATGACCAGTTCGCCCACCAGGTTGATCAGCTCGTCGAGCTTGTCGGCGTTGACTCGCACATAGGTGCCGTCCTTGGCCTTGCTGTCGCTGGTCACCGCTTGTTTGTCGCTGGCGATCTGGGCGGGCATGCGCGGCGTCTTGCGCTGGTCGGACAACAACTCGCCGCTGGCAACCAGCGCGGTGCGTTCCTCGGCCTGCTCCGGCGCCGTGGTCGCCAGGTCGGTGTTGGCCGCGGGGGCGACGTCGTCATCCTGGGCAACGATCTCGATCTGGCAATCTTCCCGGACGAAATCGAACACTTCGTTGATCGCCCCGTGGCTGGCGAGCGAGCGAAACGCGATGTCGAAGCCCAGGTAGCAGGATTCGGCGTCCCAGGCATCGGCGGCGGGCAGGGCGTCGGTCAAGGTGCTGAGGTCGACGATTTCTCCCAGGGTTTGCAGATAGCGCAGGAACGACAGCGGGTCCATGCCGTTGCGGAACACGTCCTGGCCGAAGCGCAGGGAAATGTGCCAAAGGTGTGTTTCGCTGGGTTCACCGGGTTTGATTTCTGGGGCTGGCGTCGGGGCCGCGGTCGGCGAGGGCGCCTGGTACTCCTGCAGGATCTGGCACAGTTCCACTTCCCGTTGCAGGGCCGGTGGCGGCAGCGCGCCGCCCTGGTTGGCGGCCACGTTGATCAGTTCGAGCATGTGATCGCTGGACTTGAGCAGCACCGCGATCAGGCCGGTGTCCACCTCGACGCTGCCGTTGCGCAGGCGATCGAGCACGTCTTCGACGATGTGGGTGAAGCTGACGATCGGTTCCAGGCCGAACAGCCCGGCCGAGCCCTTGATCGTGTGCGCCGCCCGGAAGATCGCGCCAATGGCGTCATCGTCGCCGGGGTCGGTTTCCAGTTGCAGCAGCGACTCTTCCATCGCTTGCAACTGTTCCCGGGCCTCGACGATGAAGGTCTGCTGTGCCTGATCGAGATTGATGCTCACGCTCATATCCTTTGTCGTGTCCGACGTATTGCAGCGGCCCTAGGCAACCAGGTTGCACAGGGCAAGTGTCTCGGTGACGGCCTTGCTTTGGCCGATCAGTGTCAGGTGAGTCCCAGCCCTGGAGGCCTCGCGCTGTACCATCAGCAGCAGTTGCAGGCCGGCGCCGTCCATCTCGGTGATTTGCGACAGATCCAGGGCCATTCGCGGCGTGGCCCCCAGGTGCGGCAGCCACTGCGCGGCCAGCTCGGCCGCGGTGTAGATCGTCAGCTCGCCGTCGATGTGCACCTGGGCGGTGTCATCGTGTGTCTCGTACTGCAACGGCATGGGAGCCTCCGGCTATCAAGGAAGAATCAGCTTGGATACCGCCGCCAGCATCTGCGCCGGCTGGAACGGCTTGACCACCCAAGCCTTGGCCCCGGCGGCCTGGCCTTCCTGTTTCTTCGACTCCTGGGATTCGGTGGTGAGCATGATGATCGGTGTGAACTTGTAGCTGGCCAGCTTCTTGACCTCCTTGACGAAGGTGATGCCGTCCATGTTGGGCATGTTCACGTCACTGATGATCAGGTGCACTTTCTGGCCATTGAGCTTGCCCAGGGCGTCCTTGCCATCGCTGGCCTCGATCACGTCATAGCCGGCACTTTTTAACGCGATGCCGACCACCTGCCGAACGCTCGCGGAGTCGTCGACAACCAATACACTTTTAGCCATGAACGGCTCTCCTAAAAGAAGGTGATTTCCTGTGAAGCCTGCTGCGCGCCCGAGTCGCCGTGGTGATTGCGGCGTTGCTCGTCGGTGGCGTAAGTGGTTTCCATGCGCGCCAGCCATTGGCGGGCGTCGATAGAAACAGCCTGTTCGGGTGACTGATTGGCCTGCTGCATGTGCACATGCAGGTCCTCGATGTTGTCGCGCACGTGGCTGAGGATCTGGCTGACCCGATCCTGGAATTGCAGGCTGACCAGTACCTCGGTGAGCTCATCGCGGATGCCGAAACTTTCCTGCTGCAGCATGTCGGCCGAGTCGGCCAGCCGGCCCGTGACGCTCTTGAAACGCTCCAGCACGTGCTGGATGCTTTCCTCGGAGGCGCTGACCGAATGGCTGTCCTGGTCCGCGCCGCTGGACGCGGCCTGCACCAGTTGGGTGATGGCGGTGTTGATGATGTCGACCTTGGCCGACATCTGCTGGCCGGTCTCGCTGGATTTGCTCGAGAGACTGCGCACGGCGTCGGCCACCACGGCAAACCCACGCCCGGCCTCGCCGGCACGGGCGGCTTCGATGGCGGCGTTGAGGGCCAGCAGGTTGGTTTGCGCGGCAATCGCCGCAACATCGGCGGCCATGGTCCGCAGTTCGCCGGTATAGGCTGTCAGGTTGCGCACCTGGGCCAGGATTTCATCGCGGCTGGCCTGGGTGGCCTTCAGGGAATCGATGACCTTGACCAGTTCACCTTCGCTTTGGGCCAGCACCTGCACGGCGCCGCCACTGCTGCTGCCGGCCAGGTCGCCAGCGGCCAGGTGCGAGGCTTGCACGGTGTCTTCCAGGCGTGAGGAGATGCCGGTGAAACGGCTGGTCAGCGAGACGATGGCGGTTTCGGTCTGCTGCCGGGAGCTTTCGACCTGCTTGGCCCAGATCGGCATGGCCCCGAGGATGACTTCGTTGAGTTGTGCATGGGTGTTATGGGTCAGGTGCTCGGTGGCTTGCAGGTCGTGGCGGCCCATGGCGGTGGCGATGGCGCTGTCGAGTTGTTGACGTTGCGAGCGTGCACCCCATATGCCAGCACCGACGCCAACGACCAGCAGGGCAATGCCCAGAAAGATGTTTTGTAGACTTGGACCGTTGATCAGCACGACGCCAACAGCTGCAACGAAAGCGACGAGCACTGTGTGCCAGAGGATGCGCGGTGGGTGGGCGAAGGAATGACCGTGTGAGTACGACGTCATGGTTCGGTCCTTGAACAGAGTTTCTAACAGGTTCTTTGCGAATAACTGGTTATCTGCGACCTCTACTCGGACTTTAAGACCGGCTGTCCGATACCGGTATCGCTGTAGGCATTGGCCTACAGGGTACGTGGCACTGTGCTACTCCAGATTAGACGCAGTCTGTGGAATGTCGAATGCACCCGACGAAGGTATAAGCCGCAACATAGAACCCCTGTGGCGAGGGAGCTTGTTCCCGCGCGGCGCTGTAGGAGCTGCCGAAGGCTGCGATCTTTTGATCGTTCACTTGCGACTCAACTGGCCTTGGAAAGATCGCAGCCCGACGGGAGCGAGCGCCCTCGTCACAAAAGCGAACCGCGCTGAATCTTCTGAAACGAGTGGTATGGATTGCGCTAAATTACCCCGCATTGGATTTCGAACCTGCCATCAGAGCCCCCATGCCCACCCAGCCCCTCTGGAAAACCTACCTCCTGTTCCTGGCCCCCATGGTCCTGTCCAACTTCCTGCAGTCCATGTCTGGCACGTTCAACAGCATCTACATCGGCCAGATGCTCGGTACCCAGGCTTTGGCGGCGGTGTCGGGCATGTTTCCCATCTTGTTTTTCTTTATTGCATTGGTGATTGGCCTCGGTGTGGGCGCGGGGGTATTGATCGGGCAAGCCTACGGCGCCGGAGAAACCGGTACGGTGAAGGCAATTGCCGGTTCGACGTTGTTGTTGGGGGCGATCATCGGCCTGACGGCGGCGGTGCTCGGCAGTGTCTTTGCGCGTCAGGCGTTGCAGGGGCTCGGCACGCCGGCTGATGTGCTGGAGGACGCCGTTTCCTATGCCCGGGTCATGATGTGGATCCTGCCAATGTTGCTGGTATTTGTGCTGTTTACCCAACTGCTGCGCGGGGTGAGCGATACGGTGTCACCGATGTTGGCGTTGCTGATCTCTACCAGTGTCGGGCTGCTGCTTACGCCGGCGTTGATTCGTGGCTGGTTGGGGTTGCCGCAGATGGGTATCCAGAGTGCGGCGCTGGCGGGGTTGGTGGGGACGGCCTCGGGCATGGCCATGTTGGCGTGGCGCCTGAACCGTCGCGAGCATGCCCTGGCGCCGGACCGGGCGTTGTTCGCGGCGATGCGCCTGGACAAGGACATCCTGGGCAAAGTGCTGCGCATTGGCTTGCCCACAGGGTTGCAGATGGTGGTGATCTCGTTGTCGGAGTTGGTGATCCTGGCACTGGTCAATAGCCATGGTTCCCAGGCCACGGCGGCCTACGGCGCGGTGACGCAGATCGTCAACTACGTGCAGTTTCCGGCACTGTCGATCGCCATCACCGCCTCGATCCTCGGCGCCCAGGCCATCGGTGCCGGACGCCAGGAGCGCCTGGGGCCGATCCTGCGCACGGGGTTGTTGATCAACCTCTGGCTTACGGGGGGGCTGGTGGTCCTGGGTTACCTGTTGTCCCACTGGCTACTGGGGTTGTTCATCACCGACCCGGCGGCACGGGTCCAGGCCGAACACCTGCTGCACATCATGCTCTGGAGCCTGCTGGTGTTCGGCTTCCAGGCGATCGTCGGCGGTATCATGCGCGCCAGTGGCACAGTGCTGGCGCCGGTCGCCATCTCGATTTTCTGCATCGTCGCTGTGCAACTGCCAGCGGCGTATCTGCTGGACGCTCACTTCGGGCTGCAAGGGGTGTGGATGGCGTTCCCGGTCGCCTACCTGAGCATGCTGTTGTTGCAGACGCTGTACTACAAGCGGGTGTGGCAGCATCAGTCGATCGAGCGCCTCGTTTAGATTGTCGCTTTGTGACACAACACCATTTCTTGGGTGCGCGCTTGTGGGAGCAAGCTTTGCTCTCACAGGCTCATCCACAGACCCGCTCCCACAGGGTATTGGGGGCTGGCGATGGTACAGTGGGCGTCACCCGCCATGCCGTCACCGAGGATCCGATGCCTGCCAGCCTGCCCACCCACATTGCCTACCGCGCCTTCCTGTTCGACATGGACGGCACACTGCTCAATTCCATCGCCGCCGCCGAGCGGATTTGGACGCGTTGGGCCATGCGCCATGGCGTGGACGTGGCGACGTTCTTGCCGACGATCCATGGCGTGCGGGCCATCGACACCATCGCCCGCCAGCGCCTGCCAGGGGTGGATGCCCAGGCTGAAGCCGAGCAGATTACCCGCGAGGAAATCGAAGATGTCGAAGGGGTGGTGCAGGTGGCCGGTGCGCAGGCCTTTCTGAACAGCCTGCCGCCAGAGCGGTGGGCGGTTGTCACGTCGGCACCGATGGCATTGGCCTTGCGTCGTATGGAAGCCGCCGGAATTGCGCGCCCTTTGGTCATGGTCACTGCCGAAGACGTCAGCGATGGCAAGCCCAACCCCGCCTGCTATCGCCTGGCCGCCGAACGCCTGCAAGTGGCACCGCAAGAGTGCCTGGTCTTTGAGGACGCCGAGGCGGGTATCCGCGCTGGCGAGGCGGTGGGGGCGGATGTGCTGGTGGTGACAGCGACGCATACGCACCCAGTGGTCACCCTTCATCCGCAGATCAAGGATTACCTGGGGCTAGGCATTGAAGTGGATGAAACCGGCCTGATGCGGCTGACCCCAGCCCTGTAACCACCGTCGCCCCCTGTGGGAGCGAGCTTGCTCGCGATAGCGGTGGGTCAGCTTGCATCTGTGCTGAATGTGCCGCTGTCATCGCGAGCAAGCTCGCTTGTACACATTGGATCTGTGGTCCTCAGATAGGTCAGGTCACCACGCGATAGCACGGCACGTACGCGGCGCCGCCCGGCAGTTTCATGCGGTGTTGGGCGACGAAGGCCTGGAGCAGGCGGTCGAGCGGTTCCATGATGGCGGTGTCGCCGTGGATTTCGTACGGACCATGCTCCTCGATCAGGCGGATGCCCATGTCCTTGACGTTACCGGCCACGATCCCCGAGAACGCCCGGCGCAGGTTGGCGGCCAGTTCGTGGGAGGGCAGGTCGCGGCTCAGGCCCAGGCTGGCCATGTTGGCGTGGGTCGGGTCGAACGGGCGCTGGAAGCCCTCGTCGATCTTCAGCAGCCAGTTGAAGTGGAAGGCGTCGTTGCGTTCGCGGCGGAACTGCTTGACCTCCTTGAGCCCCTGGGTCATTTGCCGCGCCACTTCGGCCGGGTCGTCGATGATGATCTGATAGTGCTTCTGCGCCGCCTCACCCAGGGTTGCACCGACAAACGCATGCAACTGATCGAGGTACGGCGCGGCGTTTTTCGGCCCGGTGAGGACTACCGGGAACGGCAGGTCCTGGTTGGCCGGGTGCATCAGGATGCCCAGCAGGTACAGGAACTCTTCGGCCGTGCCTGCGCCACCCGGGAAGATGATGATGCCGTGGCCGACACGCACGAAGGCCTCCAGGCGCTTCTCGATGTCCGGCAGGATCACCAGCTCATTGACGATCGGGTTCGGCGCCTCGGCGGCGATGATGCCCGGTTCCGTCAGGCCCAGGTAGCGACCGCCATGGATACGCTGTTTGGCATGGGCAATGGTGGCGCCTTTCATCGGGCCTTTCATCACGCCTGGGCCGCAACCGGTGCAGATGTCCAGGCTGCGCAGGCCCAGTTCGTGGCCGACTCTCTTGGTGTATTTGTATTCTTCGGTGTTGATCGAGTGACCGCCCCAGCACACGACGATTTTCGGCTCCACGCCAGGACGCAAGGTGCGAGCGTTGCGCAGCAGGTGGAACACGTAGTCGCTGATGCCCTGGGACGAGCTGAGGTCGATGCGCTGGCTGTCCAGCTCGTTTTCGGTGTAGACGATGTCGCGCAGGGCGCTGAACAGCATCTCCCGAGTGCTGGCGATCATTTCGCCGTCGACGAACGCATCGGCCGGCGCGTTCAGCAGCTCCAGGCGCACGCCCCGGTCCTGCTGGTGAATACGGATCTCGAAGTCCTTGTAGGCTTCCAGGATGGTCTTGGCGTTATCAACATGGGCGCCGGTGTTGAGGATGGCCAGGGCGCACTGGCGGAAGAGGGTATAGATACTGCCGGAACCGGCTTCGCTCAGTTGCTGGACTTCGCGCTGGGACAAGGTTTCCAGACTGCCCTTGGGGCTTACCGAGGCGTTGATTACATGTCTTTGAGTCATTCAGCTTTCCTTGAAAACGATGCCATGCACACAACGACGGCATCTTGAAAAAAACGTCCACGCTGAAAGATCGCACGATCCTTGCGCTATCGCCATGGACTTTGATCCGGTCCCGGCGAGTCGGTTGCCATACAAAATGAGCCCCAGCATAGCTAAATCGACCGGGGAGGCGATAATGCGTGACTCTTTTGATGCCGTACAAGGAAATTGCACCGCGATGTTCGAGATCAAACCGTGGGATGGCGACACCTACCGCAAGCAGACCCGCCGCAGCACCCTGATCATCGCGGTGGTGTTCCTGGCACTGGCGATGCTGCTGTCCAGCCTGGCTGTGATGGTGCTGGGGACGCCCGGAGGCGATAACTTTCGTTTCAATCTCGGCGGGGTGATTGTCGCGGTGTTGGCGATGGCTGTTCTAATGCGCCAGTATTTCTGGTCGCAGCCGTGGATGGCCGCCGCCGTGTACGGCTGGCAGCTTAAGCGCAGCCTGATGAAAATCACCAACGTGATGCATCAGGTGACCGCCGGCGTGCAGGCCCAGGACCCCACCGCCATGAAGCTGCTGCGCTTCTACCACCTGGGGCTGGGGCAGATGCATCAGTTGGACGCCAACTCCAGCGGCCAAGGCTCTCTGGCGCGAGAGGCCGACGCGCACCTGGCGCAGATGCAGGCACTGGGCCTGGACACCGAACAGTCGCGCCTGGAGGCGAGCTGGATCGAGACGGTGAAGCAGGCCTATCGCGCGGATTGATCGGTCAGAGGGTGGCGATGCGGTCGAGCTCGGCTTTCAGGGCTCGGGCGTCGAGTTGGTCGAAGGGCAGGGCGAAAAAGGCCCGGCAGCGTGTTTCGATACGATCCAGGGTGGCATGGAAGGCCTGGCCGATTTGATCGTCGCTGCTTTTAATGGTCGATGGATCGACCAGGCCCCAGTGGGCTTTGATGGCCGGACCGAAGTACACCGGGCAAGCATCGCGAGCGGCGCTGTCGCACACGGTGATGACGATGTCCGGCGGGCTGCCCTCGAGTGCGTCGTGACCCTTGCTGCGCAAGCCTTGGATGCTAATACCGGCTTCTTGCAGGGTGCTCAGGCTGCGCGGCAGCACGTGGCCCTTGGGGAAACTGCCGGCGCTGACGGCCTCAAACCCGGCGGGGGCCAGGTGGTTGAACATCGCTTCGCTGAGAATGCTGCGGCAACTGTTGGCTGTGCACATGAAGAGGACTTTCATCGATCGGCTCCGATAAGCGCAAGGTTGGGCTGTGTCGGAGTGTATGCGGACAATCGAATATATGGAATTCCGTATTTGTGGCGAGGGAAAGGGCGGGAAGCGCCAGGGCGCAGCAGGTCTGCGCCTCAACGGTCTTTAACGAATCTTGCGTCGCAATCCCCCGATCTCCGGATGTTCCTCATCCGTGGCGGGCTGGCGGTGAGCGCGTCAAGCCGGTTGCTGCTGCTCGCATTTCTGGGCGGCTTGTGTCATGCGCTGCAAAAATAGCGTCAGCCCGGCTTCTTCTTCGCTGAGGCCTTTACGTGCCCGGGGTTTGGGCAACTGGGTCAGGGCACCGAGCAGGAAACCCTCCACCACCGCAGGATGAATGTAGCACTTGCGACAGACGCTCGGTGTGTTGCCCAGCTGTCGGGCGACTTGCCTGACCATTTCGGCGACATGCCTTTTGGCCTCGCTCTCGGTTTCCCAGCGCAGCGTCCGCAACCCGGCCAGAGCGGCTGCGCTGCCGGCCCAGGTGCGGTAGTCCTTGGCGGTGAAGTCAGCGCCAGTGAGGGTCTTGAGGTAGGCGTTGATGTCCGAAGAGCTGATGGAGTGGCGCTCGCCGTGTTCGTCCAGGTACTGGAACAGGTTCTGCCCGGGGATCTCCTGGCAGCGCTTGATGATCCGCGCCAGGCGGCGGTCCTTCACGGTGATCTGGTGCTCGATGCCGCTCTTGCCACGGAACTGGAAGGCGATGGCGCTGCCGTTGATCTCGACATGTTTGTTGCGCAGGGTCGTCAGGCCGTATGAGCGATTGTCCCGAGCGTATTGGCTGTTGCCGACGCGGATCAGGGTCACGTCCAGCAGGGTGATGACGGTGGCCATGACTTTGTCGCGGCTGAACCCGGGCGTAGCGAGGATCTGCTCCAGGCGTTTGCGCAAGCGCGGCAGCGCGCGTCCGAATGCCAGTGTTCGCGAATACTTGTCCGCATCACGAACCTCGCGCCAGCGTGCATGGTAGCGGTACTGCTTGCGTCCGCGAGCATCGCGCCCGGTGGCCTGGAGATGGCCGCGCGGGTCGGTGCAGATCCAGACATCGGTGTAGGCCGGCGGCACCGCCAGGGCATTGATGCGCTGGATCTCGGCCGCGTCGGTGATGCGCTGGCCCTGCGGGTCGAAATAACAGAATGTGCCCCGCTGCTTTTTGCGGGTGATGCCCGGGGCCGTGTCATCGACATAATGCAGGTCGGCCGGCAGTGCATCCGGCGGTTGGGTATCGGGCATGAAACGAGTCCTTGGCAACGAATCCAGTGGCCTGTGAACTCATTGACCGCAGCCTATTGTGGTCGTGCCAAGATTTTGATGCTGCCCCGAAACCTGTGGGAGCAAACCTGTGGAAGCAAGCCTTGCTCCCACAGTGGGATCCGCAGGTTTCGGACCCTACGCCAACACCGCCACCGCCTTGATCTGCGCCCACAACACCTGCCCCGGATGCAGTTTCATCTGATCGCGCGAATAACGGGTGATACGCGCCAGCAGCGGGGTGCCGGCGGCTTCCAGGCGGATCAGCACGTGGGCGGCGTTGTCGGCGGCCTGTTCGCTGACCACGGTGACCGGCAGGCGATTGAGGATGCTGGTCTGGGCATCGTTCGCCAGGCTGAGGCTGACGTCCCGGGCCTGGACCTTGAAACGCAGCGGTTGGCCGAGGGCCAGGGACGTATGGGTCACGCGTACGTTCAGTTGGCTGTCGGGCAGATTCAGGGTCAACAATTGATAAGCCGGGTCATAACCGCTGACCTTGCCCTCGATCACCACCCCCGCGTCATCCCCCAGGGCCAATGGCAGGTCGAGCCGGGCCAGGGTCTCGCCGATCGGCCCACTGGCCAGTGCGCGGCCGCCGTCGAGCAGCACGATGTGATCGGCCAGGCGCGCCACTTCGTCCTGGGAATGGCTGACATACAGCACCGGGATGTCCAGCTCATCGTGGAGTCGCTGCAGGTATGGCAGGATTTCGTTTTTGCGTCGGGTATCGAGGGCCGCCAGCGGCTCATCCATCAGCAGCAGTTGCGGGCTGGTGAGCAAGGCGCGGGCGATGCCCACCCGCTGGCGTTCGCCGCCAGACAGGTTGTGCGGCTGTCGATCGAGTAAGTGCCCGATGCCCAGCAGTTCGGTCGCCTGTTCCATGTCCACCCGCCGCTGTGTCGGCGCGATGCGTTTGAGGCCGAACGCCAGGTTGGCCCGCACCGACAGATGGGCGAACAGGCTTGCCTCCTGGAACACATACCCGACCGACCGTTTATGGGGCGGCACGAACACTGCGTGCTCACTGTCTTGCCAGACTTGGCCGTTGACCTCGATAAAACCGCGAGCCGGCCGCTCCAACCCGGCAATGCAGCGCAGGCAGGTGGTTTTGCCGGAACCGGAAGGCCCATACAGGGCGGTCACGCCCCGGCCCGGCAGTTGCACATCCAGGTCCAGGGAGAAAGCCTCGTGGTCGAGCTGAAAACGCGCGTGAATCATCAATCAGCTCCAACCGGCACGGGTTTGGCGGCTGGAGTACAGCGCCAGCAGCACCAGGAATGAAAACACCAGCATCGCCGCCGCCAGCCAGTGGGCCTGGGCGTATTCCAGGGCTTCGACGTGGTCGTAGATCTGCACCGACACCACCCGGGTTTTCTCCGCAATGTTGCCGCCGATCATCAGCACCACACCGAACTCGCCGACGGTGTGGGCAAAACCGAGAATCGCCGCGGTGATGAAACCGGGGCGAGCCAGGGGCAGGATGACGCTGAAAAACGTATCCCAGGGCCCGGCCCGCAGGGTGGCGGCGACTTCCAGGGGACGATTGCCGATGGCGGCAAAGGCGTTCTGCAACGGCTGCACCACAAACGGCATGGAATAGATCACCGAGCCGATCACCAGCCCGGTAAAGCTGAAGGTGAGGGTGCCCAACCCGAGGGTTTGGGTGAGCTGGCCGATCCAGCCGTTCGGTCCCAATGCCAGCAACAGGTAAAAGCCGATCACCGTGGGCGGCAGCACCAACGGCAACGCCACCACCGCACCCACCGGCCCGCGCAGCCAGGAGCGGGTGCGCGATAGCCACAACGCGATGGGCGTGCCGATGAGCAGCAGGATCACTGTGGTCAATGACGCCAGTTTCAGGGTCAGCCAGATGGCGGCATAGTCGGCGCTGGTCAGTGGCATTTAGCGTTGGTAACCGTAGGTTTGAATGATGGCGGCGGCTTTCGGGCCCTTGAGGTAATCCACCAGGGCCACGGCAGCGGGGTTGTCCCGGCCCTTGTTGAGGATCACCGCGTCCTGTTTGATCGGGTCGTGCAGTTCGGCCGGTACGATCCACGCCGAGCCGCCCGTCACTTTGCCGTCCTTGTACACCTGGGACAAGGCGACGAAACCAAGTTCGGCGTTACCGGTGGAGACGAATTGATAGGCCTGGGTGATGTTCTGGCCTTCGACGAGCTTGCTTTTCACCCGTGCGGTCAAGCCGAGCTTGTCCAATACCTGGGTTGCGGCCAGGCCGTAGGGCGCGGCTTTCGGGTTGGCGATGGACAGGTGCTGGAAGTCGTTGTGCTTGAGGACCTGCCCTGTGCTGTCGACATAACCGTCCTTGGCCGACCACAGCGCCAGGGTGCCGACCGCGTAGGTGAAGCGCGAGCCCTTGACGGTGTCGCCTTCGCTTTCGAGTTTGGCCGGGGTGGTGTCGTCGGCGGCGAGGAAGACTTCGAATGGCGCGCCGTTCTTGATCTGGGCGTAAAACTGTCCGGTGGCGCCGTAAGCCGCCACGAGCTTGTGCCCGGTGTCTTTTTCGAAGTCGGCGGCGATGGCCTGGATCGGCGCGGTGAAATTGGAAGCGACCGCCACCTGTACCTCAGCGGCCTGGACAGCGCCAACGGTAAAGAGCGTGGTCAGCAACAACGGTGCGAAGCGGGTGAGGGGCATGGATGAGGCTCCGTAAGGTCTGGTTCGCTATATACCGGAATATATAGCGAATGGCCGACAAACGGAACGCGGCATTTTGCCTGGGGAGTGAGGGTGCAAGGGCTGGCGCCATCGCGAGCAAGCCCCACATGGGACCTGAGGTGGCAGCAGGGCTCATGTACACCACAGAACCCTGTGGGAGCGAGCCTGCTCGCGATGGCGTTCGATCAGACATTTGCCCTGTGGAGTCGGGCCAATGCCTCTTCGGCCAGCCACTGCGTCAGCTCGGCTGTCGACAGCTCGCGGCCCAGGGGGAAGGCCTGGCCGGCCCAGAGGTTGCTGAAGTCTGCTTCGCCTTTGGCGCGCAACGGCATCAATGCGCCACCCGCCAAGGGAAAAGCCGGGGCCAGTGGGTTCATTGGGCCCACTTCGCGCATCACCCGGTTGACGATGCCCCGGGCCGGACGACCGGTGAACAGGTTGGTGACGGCGGTCTGACTTTCCTTGGCCGTGCGTAAGGCGCGGTGATGGGAGGCGCTGATCTTCGCCTCGGGCGTGAACAGGTAGGCGCTGCCCAGTTGCACCGCCGAGGCCCCCAGGGCGAACGCCGCGACGATCCCCCGCCCATCGCCAATGCCGCCGGCAGCGATCACCGGCACCTTCACCGCATCCACCACCTGCGGCAGCAAGGCAAACAGCCCGACTTGGGTGTCGAGGTCGTCGCTGAGGAACATCCCGCGATGACCACCGGCTTCATAGCCCATGGCAATGATCGCGTCGCAACCATGCTGTTCCAGCCAGATGGCCTCCTCGACGGTGGTGGCCGAGCAGAGGATTTTCGCGCCAGTGGCCTTCACCCGGTCCAGCAAGGTTTTTTCCGGCAGGCCGAAATGGAAACTGACCACTTTGGGACGCATCTCTTCCAGCACCCGGCAGGCGGCATCGTCGAACGGCGTGCGGTTGGACACCGGGGTCGGCGCGTCGAAGTCGACGCCCAGTTCCTGGTAGTACGGCTTGAGCCGTTGCTTCCAGGCCGCGACCCGTTGTTCGTCGAAGGCCGGCGGCTGGTGACAGAAAAAATTCACATTGAATGGCTTGTCGGTCTGTTCGCCGATGGTCGTCAGCGCCTGGCGCAGTTGCTCGACATCGAGCATCGCCGCCGGCATCGAACCCAGCCCGCCGGCATTGCACGTCGCGATCACCATGGCTGGCCCGGTCACCCCGGCCATCGGCCCCTGGAGGATGGGCAGCTCGATACCGAGCAGGTCAAGAATGCGAGTGTCTGGCCACTGGCTCATGTGCGGGGTCTCCGACGGCAGAAGGAAACAGCGTTTTTAGCAGGTGTGGGGAGGCGTGGGCCAGTCGAGTTTTTCAATCGAGCGCTGCAACTTGATCCCGACGACGGGAGGGGTACCATGCGGGCTTCATACATCAAGGAACCCGCCCCATGGACGTGAAACTCAAGACCGTCGAACCCTTCACCGTGGCCGGTTTGCAGGTACGCACCCGCAACGCCGACGAGCAGCAGCCCGACACCGCCCGGATCGGCCCGATGTGGCAGCGGTTCTTCACCGAAGGGCTGTTCGATACGATTGCGGCCCGGCAGTCGGAGTCGTTCGTCTATGGGGTGTATTCCAATTATGAGTCTGACGCCACCGGCCACTTCGATGTGACGGCCGGGGTGCAGGTGGATGCGACCAGCGCAGGCTACCCTGCCGTGGCCATCGAGGGCGGGGATTACCTGATGTTTGCGGCCAAGGGGCCGATGCCCGACTGCGTGATCCAGGCCTGGGGCCTGATCTGGGCGTATTTCGCCGACAACCCGCAAACCGTGCGTCGCTTCACCACCGATTTCGAGCTCTACAGCAGCCCCGATTCGGTGGCGGTCTACATTGGCATTCAATCCCCGGATGAGCGCTCCAGCGCCAGCAACTGACGCTTGCGCTCCACGCCCCAGCGATAGCCCGACAGGTTGCCGTCGCTGCGTACCACCCGGTGGCAAGGGATCGCCACCGCCAGGCTGTTGGCGCCGCAGGCCTGGGCCACGGCCCGCACGGCCTTGGGCATGCCGATGCGCTGGGCGATCTCGGCGTAGCTGGCGGTGCTGCCTGCGGGAATGTCCCGCAAGGCTTGCCAGACCCGCTCCTGGAAGGCGGTGCCGCGCAGGTCCAAGGGCAGGTCCAGGCCCAGGGCCGGCGCTTCGATGAAGCCAACCACCTGGGCGATCAATTGCTCGAACTCGCGGTCGGCACCGATCAGGTTGGCCCGGCGGAACTTGTCTTGCAGGTCCCGCACCAGCGCGTCCGGGTCGTCCCCCAGCAGGATCGCGCACACGCCACGCTCGCTTTGCGCCACCAGAATCGCACCGAGGGAGCATTGGCCGACGGCGAAACGGATGTCAGTGTTCTGCCCGGCGGCGCGATAGTCGGCGGGTTTCATGCCCAACACCTTGTCGGCAGCCTCATAAAAGCGGCTGTTGGAGTTGAAACCGGCATCGTACAGCGCCTCGGTGATCGTGCCGCCATCGGCCAGACGTTCGCGCACCTTGCGTGAGCGGTGGGCGGCGGCATAACCCTTGGGGGTCAGGCCGGTGACTGCCTTGAAGATCCGATGAAAATGGAAGGGGCTCAACCCTGCGCTTTCTGCCAGCTCATTCAGGCCCGGCAGTGCCTCGGCTGCCTCGATCTGCCGGCAGGCAGCCGCGACCCGTGCCGCTTGTTGGGCGGCGATCTGGGTCTGGTCCCGGGCCACGCGCTTGCTGGGTCGGTAACCGGCGGCTTGGGCCTGCTCCGGCGTGTCGAAGAACTCGACGTTGCGCGGGTTGGGCAGGCGCGACAGGCTGCTGGGGTGGCAGTAGATGCCGGTGGTTTTCACGCCATAGACGAAGGTACCGTCGGCGCGTGGATCCCGGGCGAGCACGGCAGCCCAGCGAGGATCCAGTTCAGGGGCGAGGTTGTTCGAAGTGCTGTTCATGGTCGTGATGTCCATTGGCCCGTTTTGTCTAGTGCCCTGTTTCGCAAAAACGAACAGTATTTGTGTTACAGGACACTAGAGTAGCGAGCCATCCAAGTGACGACACTCCGGGTCTTGCGGTTGAATTCTGCACCTTCACCCAGCCGTGCGAAACGTCAGGTTGATCCGCTGGGTCCCCAGGCGCGGGTGCTGGCCGTCCTTGAGCGGCAACACGCCGTGGTAACGCAACCGGTCCACGCCGCCCCAGACCACAATGTCGCCATGGAACAACGGGATGCGCAGGCTTTTGTCGCTGCGCTCAAAACCGCCGAACTGGAACACCGCCGGCAGGCCCAAGGACATCGAGACGATGGGAGCGGCGAAGGAGCGCTCGTTCTTGTCCTGGTGCAGCGACATCCGCGCGCCGGGCACGTAGCGGTTGATCAGGCAGGCGTCGGGTTCGAAATGCTCGAACCGCGCCTGCCGGGCGGCGGCCTGGGCCAGTTCGCGAAACACCGTCGGCATGTCGGGCCAGGGGTGGCCGGTCTGCGGGTCGTGGGCGGTGTAGCGATAGCCGCTGCGGTCGGTGGTCCAGCCCAGTGCACCGCAACTGCTCAAGGCCACCGACATGGTAAAGCCACCGGGCGTGACCATCTGCCGGAACGGCGCAGCCTGCAAGACGCCTTCCAACGCCGGCAGCAAGCGCTCGAGCCAGGGCAAGGCGAACCCGCGCAGCACGAATGCTTGCTGGCCGATCTGCTCGACCTGGCCAGGCGTGGTGGGCGCCTGGTCGGCGAACAGGTCCAAGGTGAGCGGTGTGTCATTACTGCGCATCATGAAAAATGATTCCCAAGGTGTGCCGCCTGCCGCTGTGCACGCAGCTGACGCCATGGCGCATGGTCACCCGATAATAACCGCGAACGCCTTTGACGGGCCGCTGGTGCACGGCAAACACCACGGCATCGCCCAGTTTCAGATCGATGACCTGGGGCCGCGATTGCATGCGCGGGCGCTGTTCGGTGAGGACAAACTCGCCGCCGGTAAAGTCCCGGCCCGGTTCCGACAGCAGGATTGCCACCTGCAGTGGGAACACCTGCTCGCCGTACAGATCCTGATGCAGACAGTTGTAGTCCTGCGGACCGTATTGCAGCAACAACGGCGTAGGCCGCGATTGCCCGGCGGCGTGACAGCGATGGATGAAATCGGCGTGTGCGTGGGGGTAGCGTACCTCCAGGCCCATGCATTCATTCCAGCGGTTCGCCAGCGGCACCAGCATTGGGTACAACGACTGACGCAGCTGTTGGATGAGGTCCGGTAATGGATAGCGAAAATACTGATACTCGCCGCGCCCGAATCCATGGCGGGCCATGATCACCCGCGAACGAAAAAGACTGGGGTTGGCGTACAAACCACTCAGTAGCCGGCATTGTGTTGTTGGCAGCAGGTTGCGAATGACTGCACAGCCGTGCTGATCGAGGCTGTGTTCCAGGGCGGGCCAGTCCAGGTTGGCGAGGTGTGGGAGCAGGGAAGGCGTAGGGGGCACGATGGCAATCCTTGTTGGAAGGACTGTTCAGTCTGCGCAGTGCTGCGTTGCAGGGCACCCCGATTCTTGCGGTGCGGCATTCTGTGGCGAGGGGGCAAGCTCGCGCTGGGCTCTGTAGGAGCTGGCGAAGCCTGCGATCCTTTGATCTTGATCTTGATCTTTCGCTCTTGACTCAATTGTCTGGGGAGAGATCGCAGCCTCGTTGCACTCGACAGCTCCTACACAGCTGCTACACCGTTCCTACAGAATCGAGCGGGAGCTACAGCGCCTTGCTGACCTGGAGGTCGCTGATCACATCGTTGGTTTCGCCATGCAGCTTTTGCAGGGCTGCCCTGGCTTCTTCCTCGGAACCGGTTTGCAGTTGCGCGAATTCGAAGCGGCGTTCGCCGTTGAGTTTGTACTTGATGACGTATTTGGTCGTCTGGGCCACGGTTTTGCCTGTCTTGAAAGTGGGCGAGGCTCAGCTCAGTTTCGAGCTGGAACGCCGGATGATTTTGATCTTGTGGGTCAGGGTCGGCTTGCGCGTGACGCTGATTGCACGGCGGTTGACGGTGTCGATGGTGATGTTCCAGAAACCGGTGCTAGGGGCAGTGATCCGGGCCGGGAAAGTGTCGAACGCGCCGCCGTGATACGTGTGCCGACCGCCGTTCTTGAAGCTACGGAAGTTGGCGTCGTTCATCAAACGGATATTGCACATTTGGGAGCATTCGATGACGACGATGTCGTCTTCGTTCAGGTGCTCGCGCTGATGGATGAATTTCATGGGCGCCTCCAGAAGGGCTTTTTCTACAAAATCAAAACGATAGCAAGGGGCAATGATGCGCAGTTTATCAGCCCCGAGTGTTAATATCCGGCCCGCGCTCCAGGCTTTGTTCATTTATTGCGGGTTGCGGAAAAAATAAAGCGGTGCAGCACCGGAGAAAAACGGCGTCTGCACTGTCGGACGGTCTTTATTGGAGGAATCATATGAAGCGCAGCGTGTGGGTGTTGGCATTGGTCATGAGTGGATGTGCATCGGTATCGGACATCAACCAGACGCCGCCCACCATGAGCGTCATCTCCGGAAAGAAGCCTCAAGAATACGCCAAGTGCGTTGCCGACAAGCTGGCCAGCAGCCGTGGCTCGCTGCAAATGGAGCCGCACAAGAACGGCGTGCGGCTGATCGTCCCGGGCAAACTGTCGACCCTGCCGGCGGCGGTGTTCGACATTGACGAGCGCTCCAGCGGCAGCAGCATCAAGCTGCACGAAAGCATGTCCAACGTGCCGGTGCGTCCGGGCGATGTGCAAGATGCGGCCAACGCCTGCATTTCCGGCTGATCACATTACGCGCCTGACGAGCGGACCGGGCATCGGATAAACTACTGCCCTCGACAAAAAATGCCGCCACGATCGACGTTGGCGGCATTGTCATTTATGGAGTCAGTCGATGAAACGCGAGCAGGTGCGTGAGCGCCATGCAGAAGGTCTTATCTGTGCCACCCATGTGATTCAGAACCCGGCGAGCCCGGGCGAATGGATCGTGTTCTTCAAGAAAAGCGCCGGGCGCAGTTTTTTCCTGGTGGATGAGCAGGACGAAGTCGAGTCCTTCAGCCGTCTCGATGAACTGATCGAAACCTTGCGCGGGCTGGGCATCAAGTTTGCCGAGATCCACATTTGATTACTTGCAGACCACCACGACGCTGCGGCTGGTGAAGTTACCGACGTCGACGCCCAGGGTCTTCTCGCTTTCCTTGACCTGGGGTGTGCCGTCGGTACCGACGATGCGGTAGCCGGTGCCGGCACAGGACGCGTCAGCCTTTTCGTAGCATGTCGCCCAGGCGTTGGCCTCGCCCGAGCAGTCAATGGTCAGGCCTTGTTCACCGTTGTTCAGGTAGGTTTTTTCGGCCGAGGCACAGCCCGCCAAGGCCAGGACTGTAAACAGTGCCAGAAGTGTCTTCATGGGATCGTCATCGAGAAGGGAAGGGCAACGGCGAGGTTATAGCGAATGGCCATTGCGGTACAGCTAAAGTACAGCTAAACAAGCCTCGTTCAATGCTCGTGTGGCATTTACTAGAGGCTCGCCTGGTTATTTCTTGCGGCGTGGGCTGCGTGCGGGGGCGGTGTCGCGTTCTTTCGCCGCCGGGGCAGCGCGCTCATCCTGGAATACTGCGGCCACTTCCACCGCCATGGCCTTGCTGGGCAAAGGACCGGCGACCTGCTCGCCGTGGTAGTTGATAATCCACCACTGGCCGTCCTTGCCCTGGCTGACCGAATAACCGTTTGCGTTTCTTGTTGCCGACATCTAGCTGCCTCAATTGGCGGGATCAAGGGCGCCATGATACGTCAAATGCTCGCAAACAGCGCCCACTGGCGTACAGTGGGCCGCTGCTGCCATCGAAACGAAAGGCGATTGAACTATCCGCCGTTTTTTATTTCTCTATGATGGCACCGGTTGGCCAGTGCGGGCATTGTAAGGTGCCTGTCGCCTGATTAGACTGCGCCGAAACTCGTACACACCTCCTTTTCAAGGACTTATATGATCAAGAAATGCTTGTTCCCAGCAGCCGGTTACGGTACTCGCTTCCTGCCAGCGACTAAAGCCATGCCCAAAGAAATGCTGCCGGTGGTGAACAAGCCACTGATCCAGTACGGCGTCGAAGAAGCCCTCGATGCAGGCCTGACTGAAATCTCCATCGTGACGGGCCGTGGCAAGCGTGCGTTGGAAGACCATTTCGACATCAGCTACGAGCTGGAAAACCAGATCAAGGGCACTGACAAGGAAAAATACCTGGTCGGCATCCGCAAGCTGCTGGATGAGTGCTCGTTCTCCTACACCCGCCAGACCGAAATGAAAGGCCTGGGCCATGCGATCCTCACCGGTCGCCCACTGATCGGTGACGAACCCTTCGCCGTGGTCCTGGCGGACGACCTGTGCGTCAACCTCGAAGGCGACGGCGTACTGACCCAGATGGTCAAGCTGTACAAGCAGTTCCGCTGCTCCATCGTGGCGATCCAGGAAGTCGATCCGCAGGAAACCAACAAGTACGGCGTGATTGCCGGCGAAATGATCCGCGACGACATCTACCGCGTTCACAGCATGGTTGAAAAGCCAAAACCTGAAGACGCACCGTCGAACCTGGCGATCATCGGTCGCTACATCCTGACCCCGGACATCTTCGACCTGATCGAACAGACCGAGCCAGGCAAGGGCGGCGAAATCCAGATCACCGACGCCCTGATGAAACAGGCCCAGAACGGCTGCGTCATGGCTTACAAGTTCAAAGGCAAGCGTTTCGACTGCGGTGGCGCCGAAGGCTACATCGACGCGACCAACTTCTGCTTCGAGAACTTCTACAAGACGGGCAAGGCTTACTGATAGCCTGCGCCATGCCTTGAAAAAAACGCCCCGACTGGTTCGGGGCGTTTTTTTTGGCGTGGGGAAAAATGGCTCGCAACGCCTCAATCACACATGCAAAACCCTGTGGGAGCGGGCTTGAACGCTCGACATGATCCAGCCCGGCTGGCTTTTGCGTTTTCCACCCCCATAACCATCACAACGCTGCCTCAGGTGAAAACAGCAGGTATGCTGATGACCTGCCGAAGGAGATAGAAAATGGCCTACGATTTTGACTTGTATGTGGTTGGCGCCGGTTCCGGTGGTGTGCGGGCTGCGCGGTTTGCCGCCGGTTTCGGGGCCAAGGTGGCCGTGGCGGAAAGCCGTTACCTGGGCGGTACCTGCGTGAACGTGGGTTGCGTGCCGAAAAAGCTGCTGGTCTATGGCGCGCATTACGCCGAGGACCTCGAGCAGGCGTCGGCCTATGGCTGGACGGCGGGCGAGGCGAGTTTTGACTGGGCCACGTTGATCGCCAACAAGGACCGGGAGATCAATCGCCTCAACGGCATCTACCGCAACCTGCTGGTCAACAGCGGTGTCGTGCTGCACGAAGGTCATGCCAGGCTGACCGGGCCCAACGAGGTTGAGATCAATGGCCAGCGCTACACCGCCAGGCACATCCTGATCGCCACGGGCGGTTGGCCGGTGATCCCGGAGATTCCGGGGCGCGAGCACGCCATCAGCTCCAACGAGGCGTTCTTTCTCAAAGACCTGCCCAAGCGCGTCATTGTGGTGGGCGGTGGCTACATTGCGGTGGAGTTCGCCGGAATCTTTCACGGCATGGGCGCGCAGACGTCTTTGCTCTATCGCGGTGAACTGTTCCTGCGTGGCTTTGACGGTGCGGTACGCAAGCACCTGGCAGAAGAACTGACCCGCCGTGGCCTGGACCTGCAATTTAACGCTGACATCAAGTCAATCGAAAAACTGGACGATGGCAGCCTCAGGGTCGAGCTCAAGGATGGCAAAACGTTGCTCACCGATTGCGTGTTCTACGCCACCGGTCGGCGGCCGATGCTCGATAACCTGGGCCTGGAAACCACCGGTGTCACGCTGGATGAGAAGGGCTTTGTCCAGGTCAACGAAAAATACGAGACCACCGAACCGTCAATCCTGGCCATTGGCGACGTGATCGGTCGCGTCCAGCTCACCCCCGTTGCCCTGGCCGAAGGCATGGCGGTGGCGCGACGTCTGTTCAAGCCCGAGCAGTATCGATTGGTGGATTACCGGATGATTCCCACCGCCGTGTTCAGCTTGCCGAACATCGGCACGGTGGGCCTGACCGAAGAGCAGGCCAGGGAGGAGGGGCATGCGGTGGAGATTTTCGAAAGTCGCTTCCGGCCGATGAAGCTGAGCTTGACCGAGTGCCAGGAACGCACCCTGATGAAACTGGTGGTGGATGCCAAGACCGACAAGGTGTTGGGGTGCCACATGGTCGGGCCGGATGCCGGTGAAATCGTCCAAGGGCTGGCCATCGCCCTCAAGGCCGGCGCCACCAAGCGCGACTTCGACGAAACCATCGGCGTGCACCCGACGGCCGCCGAAGAATTCGTGACGATGCGTACCCCCGTAGCCTGACGCTACCCGCAAAAGCTGTCCGTAGGAGCTGTCGAGTGCAACGAGGCTGCGATCTTTCCCAAGACACTTGGGTCTCAAACGAAAGATCAAAAAATCGCAGGCTTCACCAGCTCCTACAGATTTTCTCTATCCATATAGATTCCTGATAGCCAAAACCAATCATTCACATCAGGTTTGCCAATGAGCCAGCCCGGGAATGAGTGGATAAGATTCCCTCCATCAACTTTCCAACCCTGATGGAGAAACATCGATGCCTATCATCAACAGCCAAGTTAAACCGTTCAACGCTACCGCCTTCAAAAACGGCGAATTCGTCGAAGTATCGGACGCCAACCTGAAAGGCAAGTGGTCTGTCGTGTTCTTCTACCCGGCTGACTTCACCTTCGTTTGCCCAACCGAGCTGGAAGACCTGGCCGACAACTACGCCGAGTTCCAGAAACTGGGCGTCGAGATCTACAGCGTCTCCACCGACACTCACTTCGCCCACGCTGCCTGGCACAACACTTCGCCAGCCATCGGCAAAATCCAGTACACCATGATCGGCGACCCGACCCACGTCATCTCGCGCAACTTCGACGTGCTGATCGAAGAGGTCGGCCTGGCCGACCGCGGTACTTTTGTGATCAACCCAGAAGGCCAGATCAAGATCGTTGAAGTCAACGATGGAGGCGTTGGCCGTGACGCTTCCGAGCTGCTGCGCAAAATCAAGGCTGCTCAATACGTTGCCGCTCACCCGGGCGAAGTTTGCCCAGCCAAGTGGAAAGAAGGCGAGGCCACCCTGGCTCCGTCCCTGGACCTGGTCGGCAAAATCTAAGTCTGTGAGTCATTCGAGGGCGATTCGCTCTTAATCAAGTAAGCCGCTTCGCCCCAAAAAACGCCCGGGCGAGATTCGCTCGGGCGTTGTTTTTTCTGAAATTCAAAAAATGGAAATCGCCCGTATGTTGGACGCCAATCTTAAAGCTCAGTTGAAGTCATACCTGGAACGGGTCACCCAGCCGATCGAGATCGTTGCCTCCCTCGACGACGGTGCGAAATCCCAGGAAATGCTTGCGTTACTCCAAGACGTTGCCAGTCTTTCCCACCAGATTACCTTGCTCGACAACGGCAGCGATGCGCGCAAGCCGTCGTTTTCGTTGAATCGCCCGGGAGCCGATATCAGTCTGCGTTTTGCCGGCATTCCCATGGGCCACGAATTCACTTCGCTGGTGTTGGCCTTGCTGCAAGTTGGCGGTCACCCTTCGAAGGCCAGTGTCGAGGTCATTGAACAGGTCCGCTCCCTCAAGGGCGAGTTCAACTTCGAGACCTATTTCTCGCTGTCGTGCCAGAACTGCCCGGACGTGGTCCAGGCGCTGAACCTGATGGCAGTGCTGAACCCTAACATCCGCCATGTCGCCATCGACGGCGCGTTGTTCCAGGCCGAAGTCGATGAACGCCAGATCATGGCCGTGCCAAGTGTGTACCTCAACGGTGTGAACTTCGGCCAGGGCCGCATGGGCCTGGAAGAGATTCTCG
Source organism: Pseudomonas sp. RL_5y_Pfl2_73 (assembly GCF_963970515.1). NCBI lineage: Bacteria > Pseudomonadati > Pseudomonadota > Gammaproteobacteria > Pseudomonadales > Pseudomonadaceae > Pseudomonas > Pseudomonas sp. RL_5y_Pfl2_73. The sequence continues at coordinate 42,283 of NZ_CAXAPD010000007.1, forward strand.
CCAAGATCGACACCGGCGGTATCGAACGCCAAGCCGAGAAAATCAGCGCCAAGGATGCTTTTGATGTGCTGGTGGTCGGCGGTGGCCCGGCCGGCGCTTCGGCGGCGATCTACGCAGCTCGTAAAGGCATTCGCACCGGTGTAGCGGCTGAACGTTTCGGCGGCCAGGTGCTCGACACCATGGCCATCGAGAACTTCATCTCGGTCCAGGAAACTGAAGGGCCGAAACTGGCCGTTGCCCTGGAGGAGCACGTCAAGCAGTACGACGTGGACATCATGAACCTGCAACGTGCCGACGCTTTGGTGCCAGGCAAGGACGGCGAGCTGCATGAAATCAAGTTCGCCAGCGGTGCGCGCCTCAAGGCCAAGACCGTGATCCTGGCGACCGGTGCCCGCTGGCGTGAAATGAACGTGCCGGGCGAGCAGCAGTATCGCAACAAGGGCGTGGCGTACTGCCCGCACTGCGACGGTCCGCTGTTCAAAGGCAAGCGCGTGGCGGTGATTGGCGGTGGTAACTCCGGCGTCGAGGCGGCCATCGACCTGGCCGGTATCGTCGCCCACGTCACGTTGCTGGAGTTCGATGTGCAATTGCGTGCCGATGCGGTATTGCAGCGCAAACTGCACAGCCTGCCGAACGTGACGGTGGTGACCAACGCACAGACCACCGAAGTGACCGGAGACGGCCAGAAGGTCAACGGCTTGCGCTACAAGGACCGTCCGAGCGGTGAAGTACGGGATGTGGCGTTGGAGGGGATCTTCGTGCAAATCGGCCTGCTGCCCAACACCGATTGGCTCAAAGGCACTGTCGAGCTGTCGCCGCGGGGTGAAATTATCGTCGACGCCCGGGGTGAAACCTCGATCCCTGGCGTGTTCGCCGCCGGTGACGTGACCACCGTGCCGTACAAGCAGATCGTGATTGCGGTAGGCGAGGGTGCCAAGGCTTCTCTGAGCGCCTTCGACCACCTGATCCGCACCTCTGCGCCGGCCTGAATAGCCGATAGCAGAAAAAACAAAACCCCATGGGCCTGGCTCATGGGTTTTTTTGTGGCTATTTCACGCACTCACCACTCACCACTCACCACTCACCACTCACCAATGTGGGAGCGAGCCTGCTCGCGATCGCGGTGGATGCAGCCTGCATCAATGCTGAATGTGCCGCCGTCATCGCGAGCAGGCTCGCTCCCACAGGAGATTTGTGCGGGGCGAAAAATCCACATCACTGACAATCAAATGTGGGAGCGGTGGTGAGGTTTACAGCGGCGCAGGCTGGATGATTTCAACCCAGTAGCCATCCGGGTCCTTGATGAAGGCCAGGCTCTTCATGCGACCGTCGCTCAGGCGTTTCTGGAAATCACAGCCCAGTGCTTCGAAGCGCTCGCAGGCTGCGACGACGTCCGGTACCGAGATGCAGATGTGGCCGAAGCCGCGTGGGTCGGTGTTGCCGTTATGGTAGGCGAAGGCCGGGTCGCTTTCGGTGCCGTGGTTGTGGGTCAACTCCAGGATGCCGGGGATCGACTTCATCCATTCGGTACGCGCCGCCGCGTCCGCCGGGATCTGGTTCTTGTCCACCAGGGCGAGGAAATACAGGCTGAATTCGGCTTCCGGGAAGTCGCGTTTCTCCACCAGCGAGAAACCCAGCACGCGGGTGTAGAAATCCAGGGACTGGGTGATGTCCTTGACCCGCAGCATGGTGTGGTTGAAGACGAACTTGGCCGTGGCGGCGTCGGGTTGGGCGGTGACGCCTGGGAAAGTATTGAGTTCGTGCAGGCTCATGGGCCCTCCGGAAATAAGTGGGGCAAACGGCGTCGCAAGCTTGATTGCGGCGGTTCCTGGGCTTGCGTCAGACGGCGTCCTTGCAGGTGCGCCCATGATACGCAAGGGGCGCGGTGTCGCCAAACCGCGTGTGGCTATTGCCTGGTTCTGCCCCGGGCTTCAGACTTTACGATTCGCCCTTGAGTGCCAACGCAATGATTCGACCGTTCCTTTCGCTGTTTGTCCTGCTGGTTGCCTGCATTGCGAGTGTCGGCGGCGTCCAGGCGGACGAACCGCAGATCGCCTGGCCCCAAGGCTGGGTTGTCGAGCCGCTGCCCGCCGACGCCGCGGCGCCGGGTCCCTTGCGACAACGTGCAACCAAGAGCGATTCGGCAGGCAATGCCGTGATGGTCATGGAATTGACCACGACTACCGTCGAACCCGATCACCAGGTCAACTTGCAAGGCGTGTTGCTGGAAATGCGCAAATCGATCCAGAAGGATTTCTTCCAGGGCGGTTACCAAAGTGTGTGCAATAAGATCCATGCTTCCATGTTGGGCGGCATAACTGCATTGGAAACCACTTGCACGATCACGCAAAACGGACGACATGTATTGTCTCAGGCGCTCGTCGCGGCACTAAACGAGGGCAAGGCTTATGTGCTGTCCTATGCAGGGCAGGCGCGGGTGTTTGTTGAAAGCCAGGATGAAATACAGTCGCTGCGAAACAGTTTGAAACTATAACGCCGTCAGCGTAATACGTTCGTGATTTAATCCAAAAGTTTAGCCCATAAAAAAGCCCTGAGTGTATTCAGGGCTTTTTTGCATCATGGGGGCTGTCAACCACGCAACCAGGAATTAACGGTGGCTGCACCGTACTGTTCTTTCCAGGCTTTCAGGCCGCGGTGATTGCCGCCCTTGGTCTCGATCAACTCGCCCGTGTGCGGGTTTTGGTAAACCTTTACCACTCGCGCACGGCGGGTCTTGACGGGTTTGGTCGATTGCAGGCTCGCCTTGGACGAGTTCGGGTCGAGGATCGCGACGATGTCGCGCAGGCTCTTGCCGTAGGTTTTCATCAGTCCCTGGAGCTTTTCCTCAAATTCGATTTCCTTCTTGAGCCCGGCATCGTTCTTCAGCGACTCCAACTGCTTGAGCTGTTCTTGAAGGGCCTTTTCGGCTGCACGAAATTCAGCGAGTCTGGACAAAATCGTTACTCCAATCAAAATATTTGGCTGATACCAACCGCAAACAAAGCTATAAGCCAAGCGCCTTGGTGTTAATGATTCTCCTGCTATCTGACACAGGTAGAAAAATTGTAGTAGTTAATCCGGAAAGTGTAAATCGTAACTTTTTCGTTATGTAACAACAGCAAGCGTTTTAATCAGTTGGGCATCGTCGTCAATAGAACGGCGGCGGTTAACTGCCATTAATGCCGGGCCAGCGTCTCAATGAACGCCTGCCCGCTAAGCGGTCGACCAAATAGATAGCCCTGCAGAAAGTTCACCCCATGGGCGCTCAGGTAGTCGCTTTGCTCGACGGTTTCGACGCCCTCGGCCACCATGTCCAGGCCCAGCTTGCCCGACAGTTCGATGATGCTGTCGAGCAGGTGCCGTGACAGGGTATCGGCACCGATCATTGCGACAAAACTCTGGTCGATCTTCAGGAAGTCCACGTTGAACTGGCGCAAGTACGCCAGGCTGGAATGACCCGTGCCGAAATCGTCGAGGGCGATCTTGACGCCCAGTTCCCGCAGTTGGTCGAACAGTTGTCGGGTAACGGGCGTAGGTTCGATCAGCTCGCGCTCGGTCAACTCCAGCACCAGGGCAATCGTACCCGGCGCGAAGGCGCTGAGAAACTCGCGACAATCGTCCACCAGCGCCAGGTCCTGGCAGTGGCGGGCGGTGATGTTGATGCCGACATGAAACGGCGCTTGGAGTTGAGGCGCAAGCGGTGCCAGCAGGTTCATGGTTTGCTGCATCAGCGCCCGGGTCATCGGTACGATCAGGCGGCTGTGTTCGGCGAATGGAATGAACAGGTCCGGGCGTACCAGGCCTTCCTTGGGGTGGTTCCAGCGCATCAGCACTTCGACGCCGGCCCAGCGTTTGCTGTCGCTGTGCACGACCGGTTGCAGGTAGGGCACGAACTCGCCGGCTTCCAGGGCCCGTTGCAGTTCACGACTGGGCGAGGAGGCGCGTTTTTGCAGCCAGTGCCCGAGGCTCCCAGCCACGACGCCGAAGAAAATCAGCAAGCTGAACAGCGGCGGATATTCCCTGGCCATGTAGCGCCAGGTTTCACCCTCATCGAAGCCGGCTTCTACATTGAAGGCGTAGCGTGATGATCCGAGCTCATGCTGGGCGACCGTCAGCCCGGGCAAGGGCGCTGACCGGACCTTGCCGTCCGCCGCCAGCCAGTTAGGCCCGACTTGCAGCCGTAGCGGGGTCTGGCGGCCGATCAAGCGCAAGACGTTCGTCAGGTGGTACCCGTCAAGCGTGGCCAAGGTGCCTTGGCGGCCCTCGTTGAGCCGGTAAATCAGCAGCGCGGTGTCTGGCGTGACCGGGTTGCCGTTCATGAGCCACAACGTGCCTTGATAGTAGTCGCTGGGGTTGACGCGCTCCTCGAAGGCACCGAACAGCGAGCTGCAATACAAGTTGTTGTCCCAGATAAGGTTGGTCGAACGGACAAAGGGGCGGCGCGTCACTTGTTCGCGCAATGCCAGTTTCACCGCTTCGCAGGGTTGGCCGGCCAGGGGTAATAGTTCATGGGCCGCCAAGGCGGTGCTGTCGAGCATCAGCTCGATCTGCCTGACCAGTTCCTCGGCGGTCTGCCGAGTGTGTTGCGCCAGCGTCCGTTCGGCCTGCAGGTACAAAATGGCCAGCCCTGACAGCATCGGTACCAGGCCGCAAAGCAGGGTGACGAGATAGCGACGGGTCCGGGTGTGCGAGCGTGTGGCGGTTAAGGGCATCGGCACAACCTGAGAAGAAAAGGGATGAGGGGCAATCGTCGGATGCCGATCATGATAGATGGCTTGCCGCGTGCTTGCTGACCGCGGTGTGACTGTGGGAGCGGGCTTGCTCGCGAAAGCGTCGTGTCTGTCACCGTTGATGTCGATTGATACACCGCTTTCGCGAGCAAGCCCACAGGTTCAATGCCATGCTCCCCCAGGTTTGATGCTGGGCTCATGACTGCCGGGCCAGCTCGATGAACGCCAGGGTGGCGGGCGAGGCCTGGCGGCGGTCCAGGACGGCCAGGCCAATCTGGCGCGGCACCGGCGGCGACAAGGGGCGCGCGACGAAGCCCGGGCTTTCACCGGCCGGCAACGAGCCTTCGGACACCACGCTCACCGCTTCGCCACGCCTGACGACATCCAGGGTGCTGAGCAGTTGCGAACAACGAAAACGTACGTTCGGTGTCAACCCCGCGGCATTGAACAGGCGCGAAACCAGCTCCGACGATCCGGCCTCGGTGTGCACGAAGGGGTCGTTGCACAGGTCCTTGAGGCTCAGGCTGGTCTGGGCGGCGAGGCGATGGTTAGTGGGCAGCAGGGCGACCATCTGATCTTCCATCAGCATGAACGTATCGAAACGCTCCTCGGGCAGCACCACGAAGCCGACGTCGATCCGCCGTTCGTCCAGCCATTGGATGACCTGCCTGTCGGGTCCTTCGTCGATGTGCACCTCGATCCCCGGGTGCAAGTCTCGATAGCGCCGCAGGAAACCGGGCAGCAGCTTGATCGATGACGTGGGACCGAACGAGCCGATGCGCAAGGTGCCTCGGTGCATGCCTCGGGCATCGGCGGCTTCCTGGCGCAAGGTGTTGGCCAGCCCGAGCATGGCCCGGGCCCGCTGCAGCAATTGCTGACCTATGTCACTGAGTTCTACCTGGGATTGATGACGCCTGAGCAGTTCAACGCCCAATTCCTGTTCCAGGGATTTGATGGCGTGAGATACCGCTGACTGGCCGATGCCCAATCGTGTGGCCGCTGCGGTGAAACCCCGCAACTCGGCGACCAGGGAAAAGATTTCGAGTTGGGTGAGGGTCATGAGGGATTGCTCATTTTACGATGATCGAACATGAACAAGATAATGAGGCATCTGACCTGAATCAGAAAGCAGCACAACCCCCTTTTAGCGAGGTCGCGCCCTGTGGGAGCAAAGCTTGCTGGCGATAAAGGCGACGCGATTCAGCAGGCAAACTGGGTCATCGTTCATCGCGAGCACGCTTTGCTCCCACAGGTTATAACCATGAAAATCCTCGAACAAACCTTCCCAACCCCGTCAGACCTGCCGGTCTACCTGAAGCTCGCCATGGTCACCATGATCTGGGGTGGAACCTTCGTGGCCGGTCGGATCCTTGCCGATGCCTTAGCGCCGATGTTTGCCGCCAGCTTGCGTTTCCTGTTGGCGAGTATCGCGCTGCTGTCGTTTCTCGCCCTGGCCGGGATCCCGCTGGCCAGGCCCAGTGTGAAGCAGGCGCTGCAATTGGCCGCGCTGGGGTTCTTCGGCATTTTTTTCTACAACCTGTGCTTCTTCTATGGCTTGCAGTACATCAATGCGTCGCGGGCCTCGCTGATCGTGGCCTTGAACCCGGCGGTGATCGGGCTGGCGTCCTGGTGGTTGTTCAAGGAGCGGCTGAGCCGCTTGAAAGTGGCCGGCATCGTGCTCTGCATCGGTGGGGCGGGGCTGGTGATCGTCAGTCGTGATCCGTCCTTGCTGCAAGGCGCAGCGCAAGGCTGGGTCGGTGACCTGCTGATTTTTGGCTGCGTGTTGGGCTGGGGCATCTATTCGTTGTTTTCCAGGAGCCTGAATGACAGCCTCGGCCCCTTGCAGACTGTGACCTGGTCGATTCTGTTGGGCACGCTGATGTTGTGGCTGGGCTGCGCGGCTGCCGGCCAGATTCGCTTCGAAACCCTGCGCGGCCTGGACGTGGAGCAATGGCTGAGCCTGTTGTACCTCGGCGTGCTGGGCTCGGCCCTGGCCTATATCGCCTGGTACGACGGCATTCGTCGGATTGGCGCGACCCGCTCCGGCGTATTCATCGCGCTCAATCCGCTGACGGCGGTGCTGCTGGGGGCGCTGCTGCTGGACGAACGGCTCACGGCCTTGATGTGTGTCGGCGGGGGCGTGATCCTGGTGGGGATTTTCCTGTGCAACAAACCCCTTGCGCGGTCGAAGGAAAAGGCGATTTGATACAGAAGGCGGACAAACATGGTTACGCTGTGTAGAATCGATTTACGCATATAAGAATAACGTCTTCTGGCAGCAGAAGCCTCGCCCGCAAGAGCCTTGGGTCGACAATGAAGATACTTGGGTTTCAACTGATCTATGGCGATTTCCTCGCCCGCAGCGTTCGTGGCATTTCCTGCGCGCCGCCCCGTGTCCTCAGCATCGCCAGCAACTAACGTTTTTTGTTAATTGACCAGCATGATGAGGCGCCGACATGGCAGATCTATACGAAAACCCCATGGGCCTGATGGGCTTCGAATTCATCGAATTCGCATCCCCGACCCCCAACACCCTGGAGCCGATCTTCGAGATCATGGGCTTCACCAAAGTGGCCACCCACCGCTCCAAAAACGTGCACCTGTATCGCCAGGGCGCGATCAACCTGATCCTCAACAACGAACCCCACAGCGTGGCATCGTACTTTGCCGCCGAACACGGTCCGTCGGTGTGCGGCATGGCGTTCCGGGTCAAGGATTCGCAGCAGGCCTATAAGCGTGCCCTGGAACTCGGCGCCCAGCCGATCCACATCGAGACCGGCCCGATGGAGCTGAACCTGCCGGCGATCAAAGGCATCGGCGGTGCGCCGCTGTACCTGATCGACCGTTTTGGCGAAGGCAGCTCGATCTATGACATCGACTTCGTGTTCATCGAGGGCGTGGACCGCAACCCGGTGGGCGCGGGCCTGAAAATCATCGACCACCTGACCCACAACGTCTATCGCGGGCGCATGGCCTACTGGGCCGGCTTCTACGAGAAACTGTTCAACTTCCGCGAGATCCGCTACTTCGACATCAAGGGCGAATACACCGGCCTGACCTCCAAGGCCATGACCGCCCCGGATGGCATGATCCGTATCCCGTTGAACGAAGAGTCGTCCAAGGGCGCCGGGCAGATCGAAGAGTTCCTGATGCAGTTCAACGGTGAAGGCATCCAGCACGTGGCCTTCCTCACCGAGGACCTGGTCAAGACCTGGGATCACCTGAAAAGCATCGGCATGCGCTTCATGACCGCGCCGCCGGACACCTACTACGAAATGCTCGAAGGCCGCCTGCCGAACCACGGCGAACCGGTGGATGAACTGCAATCGCGGGGCATTCTGCTGGACGGTGCTTCCGAGCAGGGTGACAAGCGCCTGCTGTTGCAGATCTTCTCGGAAACCCTGATGGGGCCGGTGTTCTTCGAATTCATCCAGCGCAAGGGCGACGATGGTTTTGGCGAAGGCAACTTCAAGGCGCTGTTCGAATCCATCGAGCGCGACCAGGTGCGTCGCGGGGTGCTTGCTACCGAGTAGCGCCTGACCGCTTGAAAAAGCCCGCCCGGCGATTGTGTCGGGCGGGCTTTTTCATGTTTCAGCTGACGTTGCGACTGTTACAAGGGGAACTGAGCAATCCCCATGTCAAACGTCTGCACATGAGTCAGGCCATGCTGGTTCTCCAAATGAGCCATGAGCTCTTTCATACCGTCGAATTTATTTTCTATGCTCATTCTCCAGCGTGCGTTGGTGATATATATCTGGCTGCCTACGTTATTGACCTTTGTTCGTTTGACTTCGCCATCCCTGGACCTGTGGTACAGCTCAATTCCCTCGGGTCGATAATTGACAATGTACTGTCCGGGCCTGGTCAGCAGCGGGTATTGATCAACGAGTCGATGAGGCGACGCGGGGATGACCGTAGTGCCGGGCACCTGCTTCATGCCACTGCCTTGGAGCGCCCACACAAGCCTGTCGAGGCTGTTGAACTGCACCTCATGCACCATGCTCAACCGTGTGAATGGGACTGCGACTGAAAACTTGCCATCGTTCATTTGCACAGGGATTGTTTTGAATGGGTCACTGCCGTCGAGCTTGAGGTAAAGCACAAAGCCTGCTTCCGATCGCTCAATCAGGAATTCATTGGGCCGATGCAATAGATTGCCTGGGCTGGCGATCGGTCGTTGTATCGGTTGGGTGCTGACACTGACTTCCCACAGCAGATCCGATTTCACGAATTGGTGGGAGGAAGGGGGAGTGTGAGTGTTTACGGCTGGCCGCAGGACGGGCAACCGATTCGAAATGATTTCACCTTCATCGGGAATCACCCGGTTGGGTTGGCCGCCAACATCAACGACACGAATCCCGATGGCCCCTTGCAATGGCGCGAGTCCCGGAACGTTTCGAACGGTACTGGCGTGCCCGCTGGCAACCAGGGCCACCCATTTATGCGCGCCCTGTTGAACTTGATCGCTTTCGATAATGGTGTGGGCAATGAACTTGAAACCTCTCGATCGTAGGGGAGAGTACGTCCTCAGGTCATCTCTATAAGTGACAGACGTATCGAGAGCTCGCACCTGGATGCCATGCTGTTGGGCGATGGTGACCAGATTTTCCAAGCTGTGGGTACCTTGCGGGTCCACGCGTTGAAGCTCATCCTGACGACGAAGGTTAGTCCGCAACTTCTCGGACATTATCCCGCTGGAGGCGAAAGCGGTCAGTAGCGGTTGATCGTACTCGGTCATCAAGTTCTCCAAGTAAAGCGTCTTGACCTGTTGTGTCGCCAGCGCCTCCATATTGTCGATCAGCAGCGTTCTTGCGCCGACCGCGTCATAGGCGGCCTCCAGGACCAGCCCATTGGACTGGCGATAGACACTCTGGAGAATATCGGAGGCGGGGCTGTAGATCGGGAGTGTGGGCGCAGGTGGTTTAGGAGGTAACGAATGACGATCAAAGAACCGTTGGCTGGCGTCGACAATATCCCATTTGCGTTGCCCATGCTCTCTGGGCGCGCGGCCGAGGTCAGGGGTCAAGTCAATCTGTTGAAAAATACCATAAGGGTCCGCAGGGAGTCGGGGGCGTCGGACAATCGTTTCAAGGACATTTCTGTATGGCCTGGATAATTCATAAGGCGTCAGTCCTTGACCACCCACTTCCAGGCTCAGGTTTGCGGTAGAGAGGGGTGATTCCTGCGTTATGCGCAAGGCCGGCCCCCTGGGGATATCCTCGACTCGAATATGCAGGACACCCTGAAATTGCTCCAGGCGGGGACGACTGGCGTAGCTACTCCACCCCTGATCATCGTGCTGTTGCTGGTAGGAGGGCGACTCTCTTTGACGCTCCCGAGGGGCGCCTATCAACGCGATCCATTTACCTTCGGGGTGACTGAGCCTGTCGGCCTTGATCACTTGGTTGGCATGGTATGCGGAAAGCCCCTGATATTCTCCATACAACAGTGTCTGCCGATAGCTGGCGGCACAAGCCAGGCCTCTGACCCGTATGCCATTTTTTTGCGCCGCGATGATCAGACCTCCATAGGTGTATGGGGTTGGCGGGACCGCGTCGGTATTTACATCCAAGTGTTTTAGATGCCTGCCCAGCGCGTTGCTCACTTCTGCGGTTTCAAACAAACTGTCCAGGGCGATCTGATCGATGTCGATTCTCAAGCGATCCAGGTACAAGGTGGTGACACCGTTTGCTGCCAACGCTGACATGTTGTCCATCAGTTGCATCTTGCTGCTGGTGCTGGTGTAGTTTTCGCTCAGTATCACGCCTTGGGAGCCCTCAAGAATCGTCTCGATAAGCTTCGCAAAAGTATCCACGTCGGCCAGAGAGGGAAGCGGTGGGTGAGGTACCGGCGTGACGGCGCGATAGAACGTTTGAGCGTCGTCGCTCAACCGCGTCAGTTGAGTCGAGTAAAACGGCTTCAACGTCGCTTCGCGAGTTCGGCTATCTGCGCCGATCAAAGCCTCACTACGCCGGTCAAAACTCGCTCGGTGTTCCGTTTGCAGTTGATAGGGGCGCAAACCATTGGCAAAGATGTTTTCGCGCCAGTACATCTCGCCTTCAGGCCTGTAGAGCGCAGGCCCTGAGGGCTGCGATTCGTTCGGGCTTCTTGCGCAATATGCGCCCAGAGCGGTGTCGTAGGCCACGCTGGCAACCTTGCCGCCCCCTAGATCGACGTACATTGCAGAGCCCTCGACTCTGATCCCGTCGCTGCGCGGTGGCGGCAACCCTTGCCACGGATCGAATGCGTAGCTGACCAGCGATTGTTCCAAGGGCCGCCCAGTTGTAAGCGTGTCCCGTGAAGCGTCGGTCACTTCAACAGTCGGTTGTTGCCCCCTGTCGGGAGAGCGGGTGGCAGAGCCGCCTGGCTCCGATGGCGGGGTGAACGGACGTGACGTGCTTGCAGAGTCTGGCAACCTCCCAGGTTCGGGAAGCCGCGGCGTATTCGGCAGGCCGATATCGGCATCAGGCCTTGGCGTGCCCGTTTCCTTTGGGCGCTTGGGTTGTTTTGGAGCCATTTTGTTCGTCCTTGATACATGCGGGTGAGCGCCGCAAGCCTGATGGAGGCGCTGCGGCTGGTTTTTTCAAAAGGCCTTATCGGCGGGGTGCTTCTAATGGTCCAGAGCCGTTCCGATGGTCTGAACCTCGTGGTCTATTTGTCTATTTTCAGGAGGGGTTTTGCGGGACTCCTTGGTTATAGGTCCGCTCGCGAACCAACCCGTGCTGGCTTTCCAAATGAGCCATGAGGGTCGCCACGTCGGGGTATAGGTGTTCTGCGTCCATTCCCCAATCGTTGTGGTCGATATACACCTTGCCGGTTTTCTTGATTTTGTTGATCTGTATGAGTTGGACTTCGCCGTGCCTGGACCGATGGAACAGCTCAGCGCCATTGGAGGTGTGATTGATGACGTACTGCCCAGGCTGGGTCAGCTCAGGGAATTGATCGAAGAGCCGGCGAGGCGACACGGGAATGGACGTAGTGCCGCGGATCTGTACCATGCCGGCACTCTTGAGTGTCCACGCCAGATTATCCAGGCTGCTGAATTTCACTAGATGCATCATTTTCAGGCGATCGTAGGTATGAGGTATGTCGACTGAAAACTTGTCATTGCTCAGGCGCACGGGGAAGGTCTGAAAGTCCGAGCGCGAGCTGGGTAAAAGGTACAGGACGAAGTCTTCTCCCGACTTTTCGATCAGGAAGTCCGTGGTCCAGTGCAATAACTTGCCCGGGTTGATGGAGGGCCGTGGAATCGGTTGGGCACTGACATTGACCTCCACCAACAAGTCCGATTTCACAAACTGATGTGAGGGGCGTGGCGGGTGGGCACTCTGAGCAGGCTGCTGGTATGGCAACAGGCTCGTCATGATTTGGCCCTCGTCGGGTATTACCCGAGTGGGTTGACCGCCAACATCAGTGACACGAATGCCAATGGCACCTTGCAGTTCCGCAAGCCCCGGGACGTTTCGGACGGTATTGGCATGCTCGCTTGCGACCAGCGCCACCCATTTGTGCGGGCCCCGTTGAGCCTGATCGCTCTGGATGATGGTGTGGGCAATGTACTTGAAGGAACTTGGGCGCGCGGGCTCATAGGCTCTCAATTCGTCCCGGAAAGAGGCCGTCGTGTCGAGCGCTTGCACCCTGAGGCCATGCTGTCGGGCGGTCGTTATAAGATGTTCTAAAGTGTGGGCGCTTTGCAGGTCCACTTGTTGAAGTTCATCCTGACGACGAAGGTTGGCCCGCAACTTCCCGGGCATTTCACCGGTGTAGGCGAAAGAAGCCAGTGGCGGTTGATCGAATTCGGTGATGAGGTTTTCCAGATACAGCGTCTTGACTTGTTGCTTCGCCAGCGCCTGCATGTTGTCGATCAAGAGCGTTCTTGCACCTTGGGCATCATAGGCCGCCCCCAGGACCAGTCCGTTGGACTGATGATAAACACGCTCGAAAATCGTTGAGGCTGGGCTGTCGGGCGGCAGTGTCGGTGCCGGCGGTTTAGCAACGGGCCAATGCCGATCGAAAAACCGCTGGCTGGCGTCGACGGTATCCCAGGCGCGTCGCGAGCGTGCCCGCTTCGCCACCTCCAAGTCGAAGGGGGCGTATGGCTGTAAATACTTGGTGGGGTCGTGGTTGGGGGCTTTGGAAAGATCAACGCTTCGAATGTCGGCTTCGAGAACGCTTCGGTATCGGCGGGGTAATTCATAGGGCACCAACCCTCGATCACCGACTTCCAGGCTCAGGTCCGCAGTGGAACTTGGGGGCTCTTGAATGATACGCAGGGCCGGGCCATGGGGAGCGTCCTCGACACGGACGTTCAGGATCCCTTCAAGTCGCACCTGTTTGTAAGCCATCGGAGGTGGATAAAAAAACTCCCTGCCGTGGAGCTGTTCATAGGCATTCGAATTTCTTCGACGTTCATGAGGCGCGTCTATCAGCGCGACCCACTTCCCCTCGGGATGGCTGAGCCTGTCAGCCGTGATCACTTGGATGGCGTGATAAGCCGAGTGACCTTCGCGCTCGTGCTCGAGCATATCCTTCCAGTAATAGGCGGCAAAATCCAGGGCCCTGACCCGGATACCCTGCTTCTGTGCCGCGCTGATCAAGCTCGAATGAGTGTATGGGGTTACAGGAAAATCATCGGTATCGCCACGCAGGCTTCTCAGGCGATCCATCAGGCCGCTGCTCATTACGCCGGTTTTGTGGAAGTCATCGAGGGCGACCTGATCGATATCGGTTCTGAAATGATCCAGATAAAGCGTGGTCACACCGTTTCCCGCCAGCGTCGGCATGTTATCTATCAGTTGCATCTTGCCGCCGGTGCCGGCGTAATTTTCGGTCAGTATCATTCCTGGTGAGTTCGCAAGGATCGTCTCGACAAGCTTCGGAAAAGAATCCACGCCGACCAGAGGGGGGACGGCAGGACGGGGTGTTGGCCTGGCAACACTGAAAAATGCGTCTGCGTCTGTTCTGGCCCGCAGCAGCGGAGCTGAGCAAAGCGGCAGCAACTGGGCATCGCGAAGATGGATATCCTGAGTAATCAGCCCCTTGATACGTCGGTCAAAACTTGCCCGGTGTTCAGGCTTCAGTTGATAGGCGCGCAATCGCGTGGCAACCGTGTTTTTGCGCCAGTACGTTTCGCCTTCGGGCCTGTAGAGCGCAGGGCCTAAACGCTGCGACTCGTTCAGACTCTGTGCGCAATAGGCCGCCAGGACGGGATCGTAGGTGACACGGGTGACCTTGCCATCAGCCAGATCCACGTACATTGCATCGCCGTCGACGCGAATCCCATCGTTGCGAGGCCGTGACAACCCTTCGGGCGGATCGATTACGTAGCTGGTCAACGACGGTTCCGGGGGGCGCGCAGCAGTCGTCGGAGCCCCCCTTGAAGTGTCGCTCACTTCGACGCTCGGTTGCTCGGGAGGATGGTGGGTGGAGCTGCCTGGTCGCGACGACGTGGTGGGGCGCGAGGTGCTCGCCGAACCCGGCAACCCCGCAGGTTCGGACAGCCGCGGTATTTTGGGCGGCTGGATATCGGGATCTGGCGACAGCCTGCCCGTTGTCTTTGGGCGTGTGGGCTTTTGGGGAGACATTTTTTCCTCCTTGATTACCGTGTCGTAAAGGCCCCAAGTACCCGCGCCGTACCACCTCGGCACGTTGGCGTGGTTTCTGAGGCGGTTGGTTTTTCAAAAGACGTTATCGGTGTGTTTCCTGTGATAACCCAGCGCTGTTGCGATGGTCAGCTCCGAGCTAAGAACCTGCCGAGTGTCATCACTGTCGACGACCCATCGCTGCTCCAAGGTGTCGTAGAAAATCGCCCCTGGCGTGCCATCGATGAGGCAGATGCCTTCGACGCTGAGGAAGGTGGTTGCCAGGCGATCGTCCGCTTGGTGAGCCAGGATCTCCTGCAGAATGGGAGGAATAAGGGTGGGGCGCCGAATGTCCATGCTCAGCAGCCTCGCTTTTGCCTCACTGAGGTCAATCAGGTAACAATTGCCGGATGCGAGCACTACGTACACGCTCTCCTTGGGTTTGCCGGAGGCGGGCGTTTGTTCGACGAGTAGTCGCACATCGTCAATCAATATCCAGCCTTCGCCAACACGTAGATCGGTGTAATCCAGGTCTTTGGATAATGTGTCGGTGTACACGGTCCATGCCGACGACTCTATCTCGCTTGTTGTTAACAACCGGAGGGTCGCTCCGGGGCTGGGGTGGATTTCGTAGGCGCTGGCATTGCCCTCCAGCACGTATATGTTGTTGTGCCGGCGCTCCGGTACGGTGATTTTTTGTGGTTTGGCGGCTAACCGTATGACTTCGTCCATGGGACGATTGAAAAGATAATGACCATTTCGCCTGCGTAACGCATGGCTGCCATCCACCACTCGTTTACCAGGTTGTCGATGGTCATCGAGATAGGAAGTCCGTGGTTGGAGAACCCTGTAGGACGTGCCATCGCGAAGCACCAGGATGATCGAATGCACCAGCGTCACGCCAGAAGACATGAGTATGCCCGCTACGTTCGTTGGCGCACCCGCGCCGTTCTTTGAGTAATGCTTCAGCGTTAATTGGGTGTTATCGCTCAATTGCAGGGTCAGGCTCATATCGCTATAGGTCAGGTAGCTGAAGTGACCGACGTCCCGGCTGGTGACGTCGCGTACGTCCTGCAGTTCGGTGCTGTCATAGTCCAGATACAGTGTGGTGGTGGTTTTATCCCGTCGTTCCTGGATTTCGAAAGCCGGGTCGTTACATCCTCTGGGGATGAAGTAATTCTCGAGTGAGGCGTGCGGTAGAACGCCGACGCCGCCGTTGAAGATGACCGGAGCGGTTGGCGATACGCCGTGTTCCAGCACAACCATGCTGATGTCGTGATCGTGCATGGATTCCAGCTTGCCCGGCAGATCCGGCTTGAGGGTAAAACCGTCCTGCGTGATGAATAACACAGCGTCATTACGTAGGATTCGGTATGTATCAACCGTCTGATAGGCATCGATGATGCTGACTTGCCGGGGCATGTCGTATCCGTCGGCGCCGCGAAGTATTTTTACGTTCAACGATGTGCCTTGGACCTGCCAATGCGAAATGGCTTCCATTGCGCAATCCAGTTCGATGATGCTCAGTTCCTGGCCATCTTCGGTTATTTCCACTTCGCCGCCTTTGAGCGCCACGAAGTAGCGATCCTTGCCCTGGCCGCCGTCGACTCGGCTGTTGTAGCCCATAAGGCGAAACACATCGTCGCCCTCTCGGCCAGTGGCTGTGTCATTGGAACCGTTGAGGGTGATTGTATTTGCCTCCCGGCTGCCCAGGACCCGACTGCTGCCGCCGGGCACGGTCTCGACGTTTTCGATCTCGGTCATCGTTGCGTAGCGCACCGGTGCGGTGTCGTCGGGGGCCTTCAAAAGCGAAATTCCGTCGCGCAGATCGATCTCATGGCCGATGTAGGTCAATGTGTTCAACGACGGGACCTGCCCCTGCAAGGACACCGTGTCGGTACCGGCGCCACCGTGTAACGCGTTCATGGCATCTGTGGTGGGGGTCTTGAGGGTTTCGTCGACCTGGAAGATAAAGGCGTCATTTTCATCGCCGCCTGTCAGGTTCTTTTTACCGGTCGTGAAACTGAAGTAATTGGATTTATCACGGACGCCGAAAACCTGGTCGTCACCGCCTCCCAATTGCCAGTAGATGCCTTTGTTTTTTCCCGGTTCGCCGACGCTGACGCCAGGGACCTTATCCAGTCCATTAGCGGCGTAGATCACGTCGTCGCTGTCCACCACGGTCGGTGTATTGATCGCCTGATAGGGCTCCTCGCCGTCTTTCCAATAGAATTTCCAATGCTTGACCGGTCGCATCTCGACATCGAATCGACCACTGACGATGGCTTCTACGCTGGATTTCATTTCCCCGTCTAGCAGCTTCTGGGCTTGTTCCTTCAAGGCCTTGGCATAGCTGACGCGCGTATGTTCGACCTGATAGCGCTCCAGCACGCTGGCATCCAGATCTTGCCCGGTGAAAGCGAACCAGCCCGAGCGCCAGCGCTCGCCGACACTGAGCTCGATGTAATCGTCGATATCGTCGACCTGACGGACCGCGCCATAGATTCGGGCGCCCAGGATCAGTGTGGCGCATGCCAGCAATCCAACAGGGCCGGCGGAATTGAAACCGGCCAGCGCCGCGACGCCGATCGCCACCGAGAGGCCGGCGCTCGTCAGGCTGAAGCCGGCATTGACATAGTGATCCATCGCCTGCTTGCCCGTGGTGGTGACCGCAGCGTCCAAGGCTCTAATAGCAAGGTAGATATCGAAGGGCAGCGTGAGGACGGCGGCCATCAGGCTGGCGCCGCGGATCAGCCATACGCCCTGCGATGTCGCCAGGAAGCCCTTCAACACCTTGTCACCGTTGCGCAGTGTTTGGCGCAGCACCTCCTTGTTCTGAACCAACATTGTCCCGGTTTGCGAGAGCCCGCGTTCGACGAGCATCGAGGCTGCTTCGCCGGCAATTTCTCCAGCATTGACCCCGACTTCAGTCGCGTCGCCTTTTTGTAGACCGTCACGGATCCCCAGTAGGCCAGAATAGATGCCATACACTTGCATGCCCAGGCCGGCGGTCACCATAGTCTTGGACTTCAGTTTATTGACCCACTTCGGCATGCTTGACGCAGCCGGCTGGTTTTTTTTCGCTTCTGCCGCTCTCAAGGTGTTGAGCAATTTGTCGAGTTGGGTCATCGACGAACTGGGTGCGCTCCCCGGTCGTGTATCAAATAGGGGGGGTGTGCCGGGTGACCGCACAGAGGCGAGTTCGAAGAGCATCAACGTGGCGTCGGGAGCCTCGGCCGAGGGCTGGGCCTTGATGTGCTGCTCGACTTTAAGCGGGTCGAACTGGATGGTGTCGATCAACGCGCCGTCCGGCTGCAGGAGCGGCGGCAAGTCGGTACCGGCGCTAGAGCCGTCGAGCTGTGCACCCATTCGATGAAGTTCGACG
Source organism: Pseudomonas sp. RL_5y_Pfl2_73 (assembly GCF_963970515.1). NCBI lineage: Bacteria > Pseudomonadati > Pseudomonadota > Gammaproteobacteria > Pseudomonadales > Pseudomonadaceae > Pseudomonas > Pseudomonas sp. RL_5y_Pfl2_73. The sequence continues at coordinate 59,979 of NZ_CAXAPD010000007.1, forward strand.
CGGCTGACACTCAACTCGCCGATTTTTACGGAGCCCAGGCGCCTGTCCAACTCAAGAAGGTGCGCCTGCGACACGGGAGCGGATTGGGGCCGAGGCTTGGCGGAAGCCGCACCCCGATTCGGGACGAGATCGGTGACCAGTACAGATGTGATCCGCTTCACCTCGTGCTGGGCGGATTCCTTGCCAGAAGAAAGTGACATCGATAATTCCTTTTATCGTAAGGTTCTGCCGAATGTCCTCCTGACATTCGTAAGCGCATGGTAAACCGTGCCGACCTTGGCGGTTCGGCTGAAAATGTGTCCTGATGCGAGTAGGTCGTCAGGCTTTGCGCTGCTGCCGCACCAAGTGCTTGAAGCCTTCGAACACCAGCACCGCCACGGCCATCCAGATGGGGATGTAGGTCAGCCATTCACCGGCCTTGATGCTTTCGCCCAGCAGCAGCGCAACGCCCAGCAACAACACCGGTTCGACATAACTCAACAAGCCGAACAGGCTGAACGGCAGCAGTCGGCTGGCCATGATGTAGGACACCAGCGCGCTGACACTGATCAACCCGAGCAACGGGATCAGCCATGTCAGCCGCGGGTATTGATCGAACACGTTGAAACCCTGTTCACCGCTTTGCACGAACCACAGCGCCACGGGCAGCATCAGGGTCATGTCTAGCCAGAGTCCTCCGAGGTTGTCGGTCTTGATGCGTTTGCGCAGGATGAAATAGATCGGGTAGCCGATCACCACCAGCAAGGTTGCCCAGGAAAAACCACCGACCTGATACAACTCGTTGAACACGCCAAGGGTGGCGAAGAACACGGCGACTTTCTGCAGGTAGGAAAGGCGTTCGCCATAGACGATGCGTCCGGTCAACACCATCGACAGCGGCAACAGGAAGTACCCCAGCGACACGTCCAGGCTGTAGCCATTGAGCGGTGCCCACATGAACAGCCACAGTTGCGCGCCCAACAGTGTCGATGAGGCTATTGCCGCGATCAACAGCCGTGGCGTGGCGATCAGGCGCTGGATCAGCGCCGTGACCAGTTTCCATTCCCGCGTCACCAGCAGGAATGCGGTCATGCAGGGCATTGTCAGCAGCATGCGCCAGCCGAAGATTTCCACGCCGGTCAGCGGTGAGAGCAACGAGGTGTAGTAGTACATGACGGCGAACAGCGCAGAGGCTGAAACCGATAAAACGATGCCTTTGGACACGGTGATTCTCTTGAGGGCGATCAATCAACACCCTACCTGTGGTGTGGGAGTTGACGGTGGGAGCAAAGTCTGTGGGAGCAAGGCTTGCTCGCGATCGCCTCGCCACGGTTTAACAGTGAACCGGGTTATCGTTCATCGCGGGCAAGCCTTGCTCACACAAGCCCGGTTCCCACAGGCACCCGTCCCGGCACGAAATGGCCCACATCATTGAACCCGGGCGTTGAAGCATGCCCCGGCGTCACCAGCGAATCGATGAACGCTTCATCTTCTGCGCTGATCTTCACCGACTGGGCCTTGGTGTACGAATCCCACTGCTCCTCGGTGCGCGGCCCGACGATGGCCGAGGTCACGGCGCTGTTGTTCAGCACCCAGGCGATGGCGAACTCGACGATACCTACGCCGCGGCCTTGGGTGTATTGCAGGATCTGCTGGGCAATGCGCAGGGACTCGATCCGCCATTCGGTTTCCAGGATGCGTTTGTCCTGGCGTCCGGCACGGCTGTTGGCATCCGGGGCCACGTCTGGTGCGTACTTGCCGCTGAGTACCCCGCGGGCCAGGGGGCTGAACGGCACCACGCCGAGGCCGTAGTTCTGTGCGGCAGTGATCTGTTCGGTTTCCGCCTGGCGATTGACGATGTTGTACAGCGGTTGGCTGATCACCGGTCGGTCGATGCCCAGGCTGTCGGCGATCCGGATCACCTCGGCGATACGCCAGCCACGGTAGTTCGACAGGCCCCAGTAGCGGATCTTGCCCTGGCGAATCAAATCGCCGATGGCCGACACAGTAACGTGCAGCGGGGTGTTGTGGTCTTCGCGGTGCAGGTAATAGATGTCCAGGTAATCGGTGCCCAGGCGTGTCAGGCTGGCCTCGATGCCATTGAATAAGTGCTTGCGGCTCAGGCCGCTGCGATTGGGTACGCCGTCCGCTGGACCGAAGCCGACCTTGGTGGCCAACACCCATTCCTGGCGGCGACTGGCGATCGCCTCGCCGACGATCTCTTCGGAACGGCCGTTGGTGTAGACGTCTGCGGTGTCGATGAAGTTGATGCCCTGGTCCCAGGCCTTGTCAATGATCCGCAGTGAATCCTCGGTGCTGGTCTGCTCACCGAACATCATGGTGCCCAGGGTCAACGTCGAGACTTGCAACCCGGAGTGGCCTAGCGTGCGGTAGCTCATGACAAGATCCTTTTATCCATGGGGAAAGGCTCAATCAAACCCCAGAACCACCGCACGGATCAAACAGAATTCTCAAACACCCCTAAATCAACTGTGAATTTGAACAATAATGCCCGGTGCTTTTTGGGCCGCGGACCGGCGTCACGGCGGGGGTCAACGGGCAGCATACTGTGCATCGGAACCGGAGAATCACATGAAAATAGTCATCGCCCCAGACTCGTTCAAGGACAGCCTCAGTGCCCAGGGCGTCGCCGATGCCATCGTCCAGGGGCTGGCCGAGGTCTGGCCGGATGCGCAGTTGATCAAATGCCCGATGGCGGACGGCGGGGAGGGGACGGTGGAGTCGGTGTTGGCGGCCTGTCACGGTGAGTGGCGTTGCACCCGGGTTCGTGGTCCGTTGGGGGTCGCTGTCGAGGCGCGCTGGGGCTGGTTGGCCGAGAGCCGCACCGCGATCATCGAAATGGCCGAGGCCAGTGGCTTGCAACGGGTGCCGCCGGAGCAACGCGACGCCTGTTCCAGCAGCACCTACGGCACTGGCGAGCTGATTCGCGCGGCCCTCGATGAAGGCGCCGGTCGGGTGATCCTGGCGATCGGCGGCAGTGCCACCAACGACGCCGGGGCCGGTGCGATGCAGGCCCTGGGCGTGGCGTTGCTGGATAAACATGACCAGCCTCTTCCACCCGGCGGCCGGGCCTTGGCGAGCCTGTCGCGCATTGACCTGAGCGCCCTGGACCCGCGCCTGGCCCGGGTCAGCTTCGAGATCGCCGCCGATGTCGACAACCCATTGTGCGGACCCCACGGCGCTTCCGTGATCTTCGGTCCGCAGAAGGGCGCCTCGGCCCAGCAGGTGCAGGCGCTGGATCGGGCCCTGGGGCATTTCGCCGGACACTGCGCCCAGGCGTTGAACAAGGATGTGCGCGACGAGCCGGGCAGTGGCGCCGCCGGGGGCCTGGGGTTCGCGGCCAAGGCGTTCTTGGGGGCGCAGTTTCGTACCGGCGTGGACGTCGTCGCCCAGTTGACCGGACTGGCCGAGGCGGTCAAGGGCGCCGACCTGGTGATTACCGGCGAAGGCCGTTTCGACGCCCAGACCCTGCGCGGCAAAACCCCCTTCGGCGTGGCCCGCATCGCCCGCCAGCATGGCGTACCGGTGGTGGTCATTGCCGGCACGCTGGGGGAGGGCTACCAGGCGCTGTATGAACACGGCATCGACGCCGCCTTCGCCCTGGCCAGCGGGCCGATGACCCTGCAAGAAGCCTGCACCGATGCCCCGCGGCTGTTGAGCGAGCGTGCCGGGGACATTGCACGGCTTTGGCGGGTGGCCGCCCGATAGACCCTGTGGGAGCAAGGCTTGCCCGCGATACAAGCGCTGCGGTCCCCCAGGAATCGAGTCGCCAATATCGCGAGCAAGCTTTGCTCCCACACGGTTGAATTTGAGATAGGGTTGAGGCTGGATATCGCGCTATCAGGAGAGATACATGCGCTTCTCTGCTTTAACCCAACGCATCACCGGCGACGGCGCCGCCGCCTGGCAGATTCATGACCGGGCGCTGGCCATGCGCGAACAGGGCATGGATGTGTTGCTGCTGTCAGTGGGTGATCCGGACTTCGACACCCCGCGCGCCATTGTCGACGCCGCCGTGGGCAGCCTGCGGGCCGGTGAGACCCATTATTCGGACCCCCGCGGCCTGCACACCTTGCGGGCCAGCATTGCCCGGCGTCATCGCCTGCGTTGCGGCCAGCCTGCGGGGGCCGAACAGGTCGTCGTGCTGCCGGGGGCGCAATGCGCGGTGTATGCGGTCGCGCAATGCCTGCTAAACCCTGGTGACGAAGTCATCGTCGCCGAGCCGATGTATGTCACCTATGAGGCGGTGTTCGGTGCCTGCGGGGCGAAAGTGGTGCCGGTGGCGGTCCGCCCGGAGAACGGATTTCGGGTTGAACCTGCGGACGTTGCCCGTCTTGTGACTCCACGTACCCGGGCGGTGCTGCTCAACAGCCCGAACAACCCGTCCGGTGCCAGCCTGCCGATGTCCACCTGGCAAGCATTGTCCCGGTTGTGCATCGAACACGACCTGTGGCTGATCAGTGACGAGGTCTACAGCGACCTGCTCTACGACGGCGAACACATCAGCCCGGCCAGCCTGCCGGGCATGGCCGAGCGCACCGCGACGATCAACAGCCTGTCCAAATCCCACGCCATGACCGGCTGGCGCATCGGCTGGGTCATCGGCCCTGAATCCCTTGCCGATCATTTGGCGAACCTGTCCTTGTGCATGGTGTTCGGCCTGCCGGACTTCGTGCAACGGGCAGCCCAGGTCGCGCTGGAGCAGAACTTGCCGGAAGTGGCGCAGATGCACGAGGAATTTCGCCAGCGCCGGGACCTGGTTTGCGCCATGCTTGACGACTGCCCGGGCCTCAAGCCGGTGCGGCCCGATGGCGGCATGTTTGTGATGGTCGACGTGCGTCAGACCGGCCTCGACGCCCAGGCATTTGCCGAGCGGCTGCTGGATGACTACGGCGTATCGGTGCTGGCCGGCGAGGCGTTCGGGCCCAGTGCGGCGGGGCATATCCGGATCGGGTTGGTGGTCGATCAACTGAAACTGACGGATGCGTGCCAGCGGATCGCCTCGTGTGCGGTGGATCTGCTGCGGGCCCAGCGGTAACGTTTTGTTGTGGCTGTGTGAAATTGTGTAAGGGTTTTGCTCGTCGATGAGCGAGGGCGTATATCCTTGGCAGCTTGAGATTTTCTGCGCCTGGCAGGTCCTCATCGCGAGCAGGCTCGCTCCCACATTGAGTCTTTAGTGCGCTCAGGCCCCTGTGGGAGCGAGCCTGCTCACGATAGCGTCATTTCCGGCGCCACAGCACTTTCTGGAAACACCCATGCCCAACATCCTTCTGGTCGAAGACGACTCCGCACTCTCCGAACTGATCGCCAGTTACCTGGAGCGCAACGGTTATCAGGTCAGCGTGCTCAGCCGTGGCGATCATGTGCGTGAACGGGCGCGCGTCGATCCGCCGGACCTGGTGATCCTCGACCTGATGCTGCCGGGGCTGGACGGCTTGCAGGTCTGCCGCTTGTTGCGGGCTGATTCGGCGACCTTGCCGATCCTGATGCTCACTGCCCGGGACGACAGCCACGACCAGGTCCTGGGCCTGGAGATGGGCGCCGACGACTACGTCACCAAGCCTTGCGAGCCGCGGGTGTTGCTGGCGCGGGTGCGGACCTTGTTGCGCCGCAGTAGCCTCACCGAGCCGCAGACGGTCAACGACCGCATCCTCATGGGCAACCTCTGCATCGACCTGTCCGAGCGCACCGTAACCTGGCGCGGACAAGCGGTGGAGCTGTCCAGCGGCGAATACAACCTGCTGGTGGTGTTGGCCCGGCACTCCGGCGAAGTGCTGAGCCGCGACCAGATCCTGCAGCGCCTGCGCGGCATCGAGTTCAATGGCACCGACCGTTCGGTGGACGTGGCCATTTCCAAGCTGCGGCGCAAGTTCGACGACAATGCCGACGAAGCCCGCAAGATCAAAACCGTGTGGGGCAAGGGCTATCTGTTCAGTCGTTCCGAGTGGGAATGCTGAGCCGATGTGGAAGCTGCTGATTCGCCTTTACCTGGTCACCATCGTGTCCTACAGCGCGGCGATCTACCTGATGCCGGAACTGGTGATCCGCCTGTTCCATGAGCGTTTCCTGACCTACAACCTTGATTATTCCCGTGGCCTGCAAACCTTGATAGTCAAGCAGTTCCGCGCCGTGCCCAGCGAGCAGTGGCCGGCGCTGGCGGCGCAGATGGACAAGGAGTTCGAGCCGCTGCGCATCGAGCTGGCCGCTGTCGATGACGGCGGCTTCAGTGTCGATGAACAGGCGCGCCTCAAGCGCGGCGAGAACGTGGTGCGTATTGGCGACTGGGCCTGGCGCACCTTAGCGGCGGCGCCACTGGATGAGCACACGGCGGTGAAGCTGGTCGTGCCGCCGGACCCGTCCGACGTCAGTTGGTTGTACTGGAGCATCAACGTATTGATCGGTGCGACGATGCTCGCCTGCCTGTTGCTCTGGTTGCGGCCGCACTGGCGCGACCTGGAACGCCTGCGGCGCACCGCCGAGCGTTTCGGCAAAGGTCATCTGGGGGAACGTACGCACATTGCCTCCAGTTCGAACATCGGCAGCCTGGCCCATGTGTTCGACACGATGGCGGGGGACATCGAGAACCTGCTCAACCAACAACGGGACCTGCTCAACGCCGTGTCCCACGAACTGCGCACGCCGCTGACGCGGCTCGACTTCGGGCTGGCCCTGGCATTGTCCGATGAGCTGCCGGCGCCCAGTCGCGAGCGCCTGCAAGGGTTGGTGGCGCACATTCGCGAACTGGATGAGTTGGTGCTGGAGCTGCTGTCCTACAGTCGCCTGCAGAACCCGCAACGCCTGCCCGAACGGGTCGAAGTGGCGTTGGACGAGTTCATCGACAGCATCCTGGGCAGTGTCGACGAGGACTTGGCAGCGCCGGACGTGGTGATCGACGTGCTGCTGCACGGGGCGCTGGAGCGTTTCGTACTGGACCCACGCTTGACCGCACGGGCCTTGCAGAACCTGCTACGCAATGCCATGCGTTATTGCGAAAAGCGCATCCAGGTCGGCGTGCTGGTCAGTGATCAAGGCTGTGAGATCTGGGTCGACGACGATGGCATCGGCATTCCTGACAGCGAACGCGAGCGGGTGTTCGAGCCGTTTTATCGCCTGGACCGCAGCCGCGACCGCGCCACCGGCGGCTTCGGCCTCGGCCTTGCCATCAGTCGTCGCGCCCTGGAAGCCCAGGCCGGCACGCTGTCGGTCGAGGCTTCGCCGCTGGGTGGGGCGCGCTTCAGGCTGTGGCTGCCAACTGCGTCCTGATGCCGGCTCGGTATATCGCCCAACCCGTCTGTAGGCGCTGACGAGTGCAACGAGGCTGCGATCTTGTCCCGGACAATTGAGTCGCAAGCGAACGATCAAAATCAAGATCAAGATCAAAAGATCGCAGCCTTCGGCAGCTCCTACCCAAACAACCCCGCCGCAATATTGATCGAAAACCCCAGGATCGCCGTGTTGAACACAAACCCGATCAACGATTGCGCCAGGACGATCTTACGCAGTTGCCGCGTGGCGACGCCCACGTCCGCCGTCTGCACCGCCACGCCGATGGTGAAAGAGAAATACAGGAAATCCCAATAGTTGGGTGTGGTCAGCCCTTCGGCAAACCGTAGCGCCGGCCCCTTGCCCTCCCAGGTGTAATACAAGCGCGCGTAGTGCACGCTGAAGATCACCCCGATCAGCAACCACGATCCGATCACGGTCATTGCCGTGAAACCGTAATGCAACGCCTTGCCGGCGGCATTCAGGTCGCGGCTGCCGGCCAGTTCGAGGGTGATGGTCGCCAGGCTGGCCAATGCCGCGATGCAGACCACCAGCAGGACCAGCCCGGCATTTTCATCTTCGATTTCGGCGATGCGCCGGACGTCGGGCGCTTTGGCCCGCACGGTCAGCCAGGACATCAGCGCCAGGTAGGTCCAGACGCCGACATTCCAGCCGATCAGGATTTTGCTGATGATCGAGTCCACGGGAACCAGGATACCCACCGCCAGGCCAAGGACCGTGGCGCTGGAAAGACGCGGGTGGGTACGGGCGAGAAAGGGCATGGAGACTCACTGTGCGCAGAGGAGACGCTTAGTATGAGCCATCAAGCGAAGGGGCGGCCCTCTATCGCGCTGGACTCGATCAATTGCACGCCCGCTTCCTGCATCCGCCGGATCGCGGCTTCCATCGAGCCGTCCCTATCAATGCCCCGACAGGCATCCAGCACCACAAACGCGTTGAACCCCGCCAACCGGGCATCCAGTGCCGAAAACATCACGCAGAAATCCAGGGCCAGCCCCACCAGGTACACCGTGTCGATGCCGCGTTCCTTGAGGTAGCCGGTCAAACCGGTGGGGGTCTGGTGGTCCGCTTCCATGAAGGCGGAGTAACTGTCGATGTCCGGGTTGCAGCCCTTACGAATGATCAGCTTGGCATGGGCGAGGTCGAGTGCCGGGTGCAGCGCGGCACCGTTGCTGCCCTGTAGGCAGTGGTCGGGCCAGAGTTTCTGTTCGCCGTAGGGCAATTGGACGATGTCGAACGGTTGCTTGCCCGGATGGCTGGACGCAAACGAGGCGTGCCCGGCCGGGTGCCAGTCCTGCGCGAGGACGACGTGCCTGAATGATTGTCCGAGCTGGTTGATCAGCGGTACGATCTCATCACCCCCCGGCACCGCCAGTTGGCCGCCGGGGATGAAATCGTTCTGTACATCAATCACTACGAGTGCGGTGGTCAAAGCCCGGTTGGCGGGAACGCTCATGAATGGATCCTCCTGGAAGTGGTTCTTCGAGAGTAGCCGAACGGCTCTGGGCCAGGTGTTTGTCCGCGAAAGCGCCGTGACATGCAACATTAATGTAAGCTGGTCGTCCGCTTTCGCGAACCCGCTCCCACGAGGTGCTCTGTACGGCCTTAAACTAGGTGTGAGTCCTGAAAAGTCTGGGGAGATGTCTTTCGTCGAAAACATTCCAGCGTTGATGGCCTTTTGATATTTTGCCCGTGCATCGGCGATATGATTGCGTACAATCGCCGGCTTTCCACCGGGCATGGAAGCAGTTCGGCCTTGCAGTCACGAGAAAAAAACCATGCTTATCGGCAGTTACTCCCCCGCCTTAGTCTTTATTTCCTTGTTTGTTGCCGTTCTGGCGTCCTACACCGCACTGGACATGGCCGGGCGCATTGCGACCACCCGGGGACGCGCCGCACACCTGTGGATGGCCGGGGGTGCATTGGCGATGGGGGTGGGCGTCTGGTCCATGCATTTCATTGGCATGCTGGCGTTCACCTTGCCGATCCAGCTTGGCTACGATGTATCGATCACCGCGCTGTCGCTGTTGATCGCCATTCTTTCCTGCGGCTTTGCCCTATGGCTGGTCAGCCAGCCACGATTGCCGGCGTGGCAACTGGCGTTCGGCGCGCTGATCATGGGCGCCGGGATCAGCAGCATGCACTACACCGGCATGGCCGCGCTGCGGATGCAGCCGGGCATCGACTATGACCCGACGCTGTTCGGGGCTTCGCTGGTGATCGCCGTCGGCGCTTCGGCGGCGGCGCTGTGGATTGCCTTTCGCTTGCGCCAGAATACCCCCCACGTGCGCCTGGCTCGTGCGGGCGCCGCGGTGGTCATGGGCATCGCCATTGTCGGCATGCACTACACCGGCATGGCCGGGGCGCGATTCAGCGAGGGCAGCTTTTGTGGCTCCCTGGACGGCTTGAGCAGCAAGGGCCTGGACAATCTGGTGCTGATCACCACCTTGGCGGTGCTGGCCATTGCCTTGCTGACGTCGATTCTCGACGCGCGCCTGGAAGCCCGGACCGCCGAGTTGGCCCAGTCCCTGACCTTGGCCAACCGGGAACTGACCCAGTTGGCCCTGCATGACCCCCTCACCGGACTGCCCAACCGCGTATTGCTGGCTGATCGTATCGACCAGGCCATGCAGCGGGGCGGTTGCTTCGCCTTGATGTTCATCGACCTCGATGGCTTCAAACCGGTCAACGACGCCTTTGGCCACCACATGGGCGATTTGTTGCTGCGGGACGTGGCCCTGCGCCTGCGCGAAGACCTGCGCAGCCGGGACACCCTGGCGCGGATCGGCGGTGACGAGTTCGTGCTGCTGGTGCAACTGACCGAGCCCGACGATGCCTTGCGACTGGCGGCGCGCCAGGTCGGGTTGATCGGCCATACCTTCCGGGTTGCCGACCATGACTTGCAGATATCCGCCAGCGTCGGCATTGCGCTGTATCCAGGCAACGGCCAAAGTGCCGACGAATTGCTGATGAACGCCGATGCGGCGATGTACCATGCCAAAGGCGCCGGCAAGAACGGCTACAGTTTTTTCGATGCGTCGATGAACAGCAACGCCCGCAAGCAGTTGCAGTTGCTGCAAGACCTGCGCGTCGCCGTCGAACAGCAACAATTCAGCCTGTACTACCAGCCCAAGTTCGATGCCGCCAACGGCCGGCCGGTCGGCGCCGAGGCCTTGTTGCGCTGGACCCATCCGACCCAGGGTCTGTTGATGCCCGACACCTTCATCGACCTGGCGGAAAAGACCGGGTTGATCATCCCCATCGGCGAATGGGTGTTGAACGAAGCCTGTCGGCAGATGCGCGAATGGTACATGCTCGGGTACACCGATTGGCGCATCGCAGTGAACCTCTCGGCCTTGCAGTTCTGTCATGCAGGGTTGGTGCAGAGTGTGGCCAAGGCGCTGGAGACGCATCAGTTGCCGGCCAACAGCCTGACCCTGGAAATCACCGAAACCACCGCCATGAGCGATGCCGACGCGAGCATGACGGTGCTGCAACAGCTCTCGGACATGGGCGTGGACCTGTCCATCGACGACTTCGGCACCGGCTATTCGAGCCTGATGTACCTCAAGCGCCTACCGGCCAACGAGTTGAAGATCGATCGCGGCTTCGTGCGTGACCTGGAACACGACAGCGATGACGCGGCGATTGTCTCGGCCATCGTCGCCCTCGGCCAGGCCTTGGGCCTGCGGATCGTCGCCGAGGGCGTGGAGACCGATGTGCAACAAGACTTCCTGACCCAGTTGGGCTGTGATTCGCTGCAGGGCTATCTGCTGGGGCATCCACTGCCGGCTGAGCGCTTCATCCACGACATTCGCCAGGCACAACGGCTGGCGGCGGGCTGAGCCACTTCAAGGCACGATATCGAACGCCGTGCTACCGAGCCGCTCGCCGTTGACCAGCAGGTGCACGGCATGCCGGCCTGCGTAATGTTTGCGAGTGGTCAACTCGCGAATGTGCTGGGAGCGGCTGAGGTTCACGCAACCCCGGGCGGGCAGGTCGAAGGTCTTGAGCTTGAAGACTTTGGCCGAGGTGCCGCCCGAGGCTTTCACGTAGTCGACGGCATAGTCGATCACCAGGCGTTGGCTCTGCTCCAGGGTTGATTGCACCGTGAAGGACAGCGTGACCTGCTCCCCCAGGCGAATCACCGCCGGTGTTACCTGCAAATCCAGCACCTGGACCTGTGCCTTGCCGCCGACCCCGATGACGCCCAGCGCCCTGGGGTTGCCCTGTTTGATCAGGCTCCGCAGTGCATGCCGGGCGATCCACGCCGTGTGGCGGTTTTGCAGGGGCCAACCTTCGATCTGATCCAGCACCCAGTCGGGATGCTGCTTGGTGACGTCGTTGAGGTGGTTGGCCACGGACTTGCGCACATAAAGGCTATCGTCGGCCTTGAGCGTGTCGAGGATCACGGCGGCGTGGTCAGGGTTGGCCTGGATCGGCGCTAGGTGAAACGACCACGGCAAGCGCGGCCGACTGCCTTCGCTGGCCAGGCGGCGTACGTGCTCGTTGGCGTCCAGCGCCCAGTCGTGCATGACCTTGAGGGTGCGTTCCAGGTCGTCGCGCAGGAAGTGCCGCACGGCGAACTCCGACGAGCCGAACCGGGTGAAGTACTTGAGCGCGTCCAACGACACGTCGAAGCGATGCCGGCCATAAGACGCCACGTAGTGAGGCAGGAACATGCTGACGAACATGCTGTTCAGGCGTGGGGCCAAGGCGCGCAGCACCTCCAGCGACGCTTCGTAATCGAGGGGCAGCACCGCATGCAGGCACTCACTGACCCGGGTCATGCGCTGCATCACCGACAACTCAGCCAGCCCGTCGTTGGCCATGTGCAAAAACGCCGGGGCATCGAACGCTGGGTACACCGCACGCATTTCGCCAGCGATGTGTTCCAGGCGCGCGCTGTTGAAGATTTCCTTGAGGGCAGGGGATGACGGGGTAGAGGTGGTCATGGCGAGATCCGTAGTCCAGAGGTTGCCACTATGCCATGCACGACCTGTGGCGAGGGAGGAGCCATCTAGGAGCTGTGTAGGAGCTGTCGAGTGCAACGAGGCTGCGATCTTTACCCAGACACTTGAGTCTCAAGCGAAAGATCAAAAGATCGCAGGCTTCGCCAGCTCCTACGGGGTTCAGCGGGAGCAAGCAGGGGGACAGTTTTCCAGGAATTAAGGAATGATTCGCCGCCCGTGAAGTCCCAGCTTCAGTCACTCGGATAACTGGAGTTTTTTTCTATGCGCCAACCCACCCTGATCGCCAGCCTGGTCCTGGTCGCCGGCCTTGGAGCCCTTGGGCCTGTTGCGCAGGCAGTCGAGAAAACTGGGGATGCCCTGGAGCATTCGCCGAGCAATGGCCGCAGACTGGTGGAGAACGACCGGGTACCGGCGGATTACCAGCGTGCGGACCGAGCCATGAAAGACTGGAAACAGAAGCAACTCGAGCAACCGACAAACGAGCAGCAATGGGTGCATATCGACGACAAGTACTTGCTGATCGAAACCGTGTCCGGCGCAATCGTCAAGATCGTGCCGGCCACACGTTAGAGCACTTCGCCTTTGTCCCACAGGCGAACCAGCTCGCCGGGTGCCTGGTCCTCAGGCACCTGTAGCACCATCTCGTCGTCCTGGTCATTGGCGCGATAGTGCACCTCGATCTGGAAAAAACGCTGGTCGCCGCGCCCGGGCGTGGAAGAGGTCAGCGGCAGGCAGCCCTTCAGGACCGAACTGATGCGTGTGCGCTGCTCGAGGTTGCATTGGGCGAACTCGATTTCCCGTGGTCGGGTCAGCGCATGGATGGCCGCCACGCCGCCCTGGCGCGACAGCCGTACCACCGCCTTGTCGTCGAGATCTGGAAGGGTTTTCATCAACTCTCCTGTGTCAGGTCGACGCCGACCTGGGCCCAGCCGCTCTGTACCGCTTGCACTTCCCGCGTGCCGAAGCGCTGGCGGGCGTGCTCGACGGTCAGGCGGGCGAAGGCGCTGAAGGACGCGTCATTGGCCAATCTTCTATCGCACAAGGTTTCATACCAGATCCGACCAGCCTTTTCCCAGGCAAATCCGCCCAGCGTAGTCGCCACCAGATAAAAGGCCCGGTTGGGGATGCCGGAGTTGATGTGCACGCCGCCGTTGTCTTCACGGGTAATGACGAATTCACGCATGTGCGCCGGTTGCGGGTCCTTGCCCAGCAACGGGTCATCGTAGGCGCTGCCGGGGTTGGACATGCTGCGCAGGCCGTCGCCGTTGATCTTGTCGGTAAGCAGGTCGGCGCCGATCAGCCAATCGGCCTGGTCGGCAGTCTGTTCGAGCACGAACTGCTTGACCAGCACACCGAATACATCGGAGATGGACTCGTTCAGCGCACCGGATTGGTTGGCGTAGATCAAGCCGGCCTCGCTTTCGGTGACGCCATGGGCCAACTCGTGGGCCACCACGTCCAGGGAACGGGTGAAACGTTGGAAAATTTCGCCATCGCCGTCGCCGAACACCATCTGCGCGCCGTTCCAGAAGGCGTTTTCATAGCCCTGGCCATAATGCACGCTGCCCACCAGGGCGAAGCCTTTGTTGTCGATGGAGTCGCGCCCCAGGACCTTCCAGAAAAAATCATAGGTGGCGCCGAGGGCGTCGTAGGCTTCGTCCACGGCCGGGTCGCCGCTGGCCCGCTGGCCTTCCAGGCGGACCGGTTGGCCGGGCAGTTCCATGCTGTTCTGGGCGTCATGCACGTTGCGTTGCGGCTGTCCGGCTTTGCCGGGTTTGGGCAGCTTCGCGGCGGCGAGGTTGCCGGGCGGGCCGGGGTTGTGCCGCAGGCTGCGCACGTGGGTCAAGGTGCCGAGGGCGCTGGAGCGTTGCTGTTCGGAGCCGTGGGCGATGATGCGATTGAGGATGTATGGCGGAATGAAACCGTGGAGCGGGCGAGAATCGAACATCAGAAAATCCTTATCTGAAATGCAGGGTCGATACCCATGTGAACCGAAGTCGCCTCAGCGGTTCCCTGGCGTAGGGCAGACAACGTTTGCCATGCGCTCGGATTTCTGCGAAAACCCCGCGCCTGGATCACACGAGGGATACCGCCATGAATGAAGAGCTGCAAATCATCGACCTGGAACAGGGCGACGGCAAAAGCGTCGTCAAAGGTGCGCTGATCACCACCCAATACCGCGGCACCCTCGAAGACGGCACCGAATTCGATTCGTCCTACAGTCGCGGCAAACCCTTCCAATGCGTGATCGGCACCGGTCGCGTGATCAAGGGCTGGGATCTGGGCCTGATGGGCATGCAAGTCGGCGGCAAGCGCAAGTTGTGGGTACCGGCCCACCTGGCCTACGGTGAGCGGTCCATGGGGGCCCACATCAAGCCTAACGCCAACCTGATCTTTGAAATCGAGTTGTTGGAAGTCCTGACTCGGGACGATTGATGGGCTGAGAGGGTCATGGTGTGTCGGCACAGGAGCGCTCGCTGAACAGCGGGAGGCGGCCGTTGACGGAGGGACGGTAGCACCAGGTCAACTGATCCAGTGGAGGGTCGCGCTCAAGAATCGCAGCCAGCGTGGCGCGGGCGATGTCCATGGCCAGGGTTTGGCCTGGGCATTCATGGCGCCCGTTGCCGAAGCTGAAACTGCGACGGTTCGGGCGGTCGAGCAGCAGGGTATCTGGTTGTGGGTTGAGTTGCGGGTCGCGGTTGGCCGAGGCCAGCAGCACCAGAACCCCCTCCCCGGGGTTCAGCGCAGTGCCGAGGATTTCGCAGGGCGCGGCGATGAAGCGGCGAGTGTTCTGCACCGGCGGGTCGAAACGTTGGACTTCGGCCAGCAGTGGGCCGATCTGTGTGGGGGCCTCCCGCAGCGTCTGGCGCAACGCTGGATCGTCGATCAGCGCCAGCAACGCGTTGCCGATCAGGCCAGCGGTGGCTTCATAGGTTTGCGAGAACAGACCGATCAGGTTGGCGATTTTACTGTCCGGATCAACGTCTTCGAAGCCTTGGTCAATGCCCCGCAACAAAGGGTTGTCCTGCGCCTCGATCCGCTCCTGGAACAAACGGGCCAGTTGCTCGCAGGCCCCGTGCGCCGCGTCCAATTGTGGTGTGTGGCTCAGGGGCGACAGGCCGGCGACTAAATCCCCGGTCAATTCGCTGACCCGGTGACAGTCCATCGGGCTGAAACCCAGCAACGTCGCGACCACGCTGGACGGCCCGGTGAACTGGGCCTGGTGCAGGCCTTCGGCGCCCTCTTGGAGAAAGCGGGCCCTGACCAGGGCCTCGACCTGTCGGGAATCGATGTCCTGCAACCGCGGTGCAATTGCCGCCCTCGGGCAACGCTGCCGTTCACCTTCGTTCATGCGCATCAGGTGCCCGAACACCCGCCCGGCCGGTCCCATGGCGATGGCCGTTGGCACCGGCTCGTGGGCCGGGCGTACATGGCAATCGGGATGCTGCAACACCGCGCACACCGCCTCGGCACTGCTGGCGATCCACAGGTTCAGCCCGGGGTCGAAGGCCAGCCCGCCGGCAGCGCGCAGGGCGCCGTAAAAAGGGTAAGGGTCGGAATGCGTCGCGGCGGTGATCGGGTCCATGAAGCGCTGCCTTGTTCGTAATGGAGAAAGTGTTGCTACTATCTCCAGTCGATGCATGGCTTGATTCGTCAGGGAGCGAAATATGAACGCAGAGCATCATGATCTGGGCGTGTCCCAAGTGGCCGCGGCCATTGCCGAACCGGCTCGCACCCGGATGCTGTGCGCGTTGATGGACGGTCATGCCCGTACCAGCACCGAGTTGGCGAGCATCGCCGAAGTCAGCGCCTCGACCGCCAGCGCCCATCTGGCGAAACTCAAGCAAATGGCCTTGGTGCGCCTGCATGTCCAGGGCCGTCATCGTTATTACAGCCTGACCGACCCGCGCGTCGCCCAGGCACTGGAGGCGCTGATGGTGATCGGCCAGAACACCGCACCGACTTTCACCCCGCGCACACCGGATCGCCTGCAGTTTGCCCGCACCTGCTACGACCACATGGCCGGCACCTTGGCGGTGCGCCTGCATGACCGCCTGATCGAGGCGGGATGGCTGACAGAGGTGGAAGGCGATGGCTATCGGCTGAGTGACTCCGGCGAGGCGGTGTTCGAGGGCTTGGGCATCGATGTCCAGCACCTCGCCACGCAACGCCGCCGATTCGCCTGTCCCTGCCTGGACTGGAGCATGCGCCGTCCGCACTTGGGGGGTGCCTTGGGGGCGGCGTTGCTGCAAGTGGCGATCAAGCGCAAATGGGTGATCCAGGACCTGGATAGCCGGGCGCTGGGGGTGACGGCCAGTGGTCGGCGGGAGATGGCGGGGCGGTTTGGCGTGAGTGCCGAAATCGATGTTAAACCCACCGCCGTCATCGCGAGCAAGCCCGCTCCCACAGTGGGTCTGCGCTGAACACAAGACTCATGCACACCCAAGATCCCCTGTGGGAGCGAGCCTGCTCGCGATGGCGATTCCTGCATCGCCTCATCATCCAGCCATATGCCGGCGCCACTCCACCAAGGACATGCCTAGGTCCCGCTGGGCCCGGCGCATCAGTGTGCGCTCCGTGGTGTTGGCGGCGCGGGCCAGTTGCGGCAAGGAGCGTGGGTCGCTGGGGTTCGCCTCCAAGGCTCGCAGCAGGAGGGCCAGCAGTGGATCATCCGAGGAGGGCAGGTAGCTGCCGACGTGGGGGGCCTGCGGTTGGCTCGGTGGATCGCTGCGCAGCGCTTCCAGCAGGGCGCGGTTCCGCGGGCTCAAGGTCAGCGCACAGGGTACGGCAGGCAACGCGTGGCACAGTTCGGCGGCCAGGTAACATTGGCGCGGGTCCACGCGGCGCGGGAGCAAGCTCGCGCTGGGCTCTGTAGGAGCTGCCGGAGGCTGCGATCTTTTGATCTTTCGCTTGAGACTCAAGTGTCTGGGGAAAGATCGCAGCCTCGTTGCACTCGACAGCTCCTACAGAGTTTCTACCGAGTTTCTACAGAGCCCGGCGGGAGCAGGCGCCTTCTATTGATCAAACCTTGACGATCCAACCCGCGGGGGCTTCAACGTCGCCGGTCTGCACGCCGGTCAGCTCTTTGTACAGCTTCTGGGTGATCGGGCCGACGTCGGTTTCGCTGTGGAACACGTGCAGCTTGTCCTTGTAGCTGATGCCGCCAATCGGGGTAATCACCGCAGCGGTACCGCAGGCACCGGCTTCCTTGAAATCCGACAGCTTGTCGATGAACACGTCACCTTCGATCACTTCCAGGCCCAGGCGCGATTTGGCCAGTTCGATCAGCGACAGGCGGGTGATGCCCGGCAGGACCGAAGGGGATTTTGGGGTGACGAATTTGTTGTCGTGGGTGATGCCGAAGAAGTTGGCCGAACCGACTTCTTCGATTTTCGAATGGGTCAGCGGATCCAGGTAGATGCAGTCGGCGAAACTGGCCTTCTTGGCCTGGGAGCCAGGCATCAGGCTGGCGGCATAGTTGCCACCGACCTTGGCTGCGCCGGTGCCTTGTGGGGCGGCGCGGTCGAAGCCGGAGATCAGGAAGTTGTGCGGGGTCAGGCCGCCCTTGAAGTAGGCGCCGACCGGGATGCAGAAAATCGAGAAGATGAACTCGGGTGCGGTGCGCACGCCGATGTTGTCACCCACGCCGATCACGAACGGGCGCAGGTACAGCGCACCGCCGGTGCCATACGGCGGGATGAAGCGCTCGTTGGCGCGGACCACTTGCTTGCAGGCTTCGACGAACTGCTCGGTGTCGACGTGCGGCATCAGCAGGCGCGCGCAGCTGCGCTGCATGCGGGCGGCGTTCTGGTCCGGGCGGAACAGGTTGATGGAGCCGTCCTTGCAGCGATAGGCCTTCAGCCCTTCGAAGCACTGCTGACCGTAGTGCAGGGCGGTGGAGCCCTCGCTGATGTGCAGCACGTTGTCTTCGGTCAGGGTGCCCGCGTCCCAGGCACCATCGCGCCAGTGCGACAGGTAGCGCTTGTCGGTCTTGATGTAGTCAAAGCCCAGTTTGTCCCAATCGATGCTTTCGTTACCCATGACACCCTCTAGTTCTTAACAACCGTCGAAACGGTTCAAGGCTTCTGACGTTTTTTGGATGGGGAGAACAATACTTCATTCCGGGGGTGTTTCGCAGCCTGTTACATGGATCCTGCTGCTGAAAACAGCCCTGCGGTCGTTGTGAGGGATTGTGGGAGCGGGCAAGCCTTGCTCCCACAAGTTATTCACCCACAACTGTCACAGATGCAACGCATGCCCTAACGCCCGCAACGCCGCTTCCTGCACGGCCTCGCCCAGCGTCGGGTGGGCGTGGATGGTGCCGGCGATGTCCTCCAGGCGCGCACCCATTTCCAGGGATTGGCCGAACGCGGTGGACAGCTCCGACACGCCGACGCCGACCGCTTGCCAGCCAACGATCAGGTGATTGTCCCGTCGCGCCACGACCCGGACGAAACCGCTTTTCGATTCCAGGGTCATGGCCCGACCGTTGGCGGCGAACGGGAAGCTCGACACCATGCAATCGAGTCCGGCCGCCTTGGCCTCGTCTGGTGTCTTGCCGACCACCACCAGTTCCGGGTCGGTGAAGCACACCGCGGCGATGGCGCTCGGGTTGAATTCCCGGTGTTGGCCGGCGATCAGCTCGGCGACCATTTCGCCTTGGGCCATGGCCCGGTGGGCGAGCATCGGTTCACCGCTCAGGTCGCCGATGGCCCAGACGTTGCGCATGCTGGTCTGGCAACGGCTGTCGATTTTCAGTGCCGAACCGTTCATCGCCAAGTTCAGTGCTTCGAGGTTCCAGCCCTGGGTGTTGGGTTTGCGACCAACGGCCACCAGCACCCGGTCGGTGTCCAGGTTCAGCGTCTCGCCATTGGGATCGCGCACTTGCAAGGTGCTGGCCTGGGCATCGAAACCTTCGACGCTGTGCTTGAGGTACAGCTTTACGCCCAACTGCTTGAGCGCCTCGTGCACCGGTTGGGTCAGCTCGCCGTCGTAGGCTGGCAGGACCCGTTCCTGGGCCTCGACCACGCTGACCTCGGCGCCGAGCTTACGGTAGGCAATGCCCAGCTCCAGACCGATGTAGCCACCGCCGACCACCACCAGGTGCTTGGGCACCGAGGTGGGGGCGAGGGCTTCGGTGGAAGAAATGATAGGTCCGCCCACCGGCAGCATCGGCAGGTTGACACTTTTCGAACCGGTGGCCAGCAGCAGGTGTTCGCACTGGATGCGAGTGTCGCCGACCTCGACGGTCTTGCCATCGATCACCTTGGCCCAGCCGTGAATGACCTGGACCTTGTGCTTTTTCAACAACGCCGCGACGCCGGTGGTGAGGCGATCGACGATGCCGTCCTTCCATTCCACGCTCTTGCCGATGTCCAAGGTCGGTGCCGCCACCTTGATGCCCAAGGCTGAACCCTGGCTGTGGTGCCGGGTCTGGTGGAACTGCTCGGCCACATGAATCAACGCCTTGGATGGAATGCAACCAATGTTCAGGCAGGTACCGCCCAACGCCTGGCCTTCCACCAGAATGGTCGAGATGCCCAGTTGGCCGGCGCGGATCGCCGCCACATAGCCGCCGGGGCCGCCGCCGATGATCAGCAGCGTCGTGTTCAAAGTTTGCATCGCCTGCTCCATTGATGATTAGTCCACAAACAAAGTGGCGGGTTGTTCGAGCAAGCCACGCAGGGCCTGGATGAATTGCGCCGCGTCCATGCCGTCGACCACTCGGTGATCGAAGGAGCTGGAGAGGTTCATCATCTTGCGGATCACGATCTGGCCCTTGATCACCACCGGCCGCTCGACGATTTTATTCACGCCGACAATCGCCACTTCCGGCAGGTTCAACACCGGCGTGCTGACAATGCCGCCGAGTGCGCCGAGGCTGGTCAGCGTGATGGTCGAACCGGACAGCTCATCGCGGCTGGCCTTGCCCGTGCGGGCCGCCGAGGCCAGGCGTGAAATTTCCGTCGCGCTGTCCCATAGGTTGCGGGCCTCGGTGTGACGCACCACCGGCACCATCAGGCCAACGTCGCTCTGGGTGGCGACGCCCACGTGCACGGCGCCTGAGCGGTGGATGACCTGTGCTTCGTCGTCGTAGCGCGCGTTCATTTGCGGAAAATCGCGCAGCGCCACGACCAACGCGCGGACCAGGAACGGCAGCAAGGTCAGCTTGCCGCGGCTGGCACCGTGTTTTTCATTCAGGTGCACCCGCAGCTCTTCCAGGGCGGTGACGTCGATCTCTTCGACATAGCTGAAGTGGGCGGCGCGCTGGGTCGCTTCCTGCATGCGCTGGGCGATCTTGCGACGCATGCCGATCACCGGAATCTGCTGCTCGTCGTGGCGTTCGGCATAACCGAAGCCGCCCTTGGCCTGGGTCGACGAACCCTGGGCCAGATAAGCCTCGAGGTCTTCGTGCAGGACCCGCCCGGCGGGACCGCTGCCCTGGACCAGGCGCAATTGAATGCCCAGGTCCAGCGCGTGTTTGCGCACGGCCGGCGACGCCAGTGGACGCTCGTCGGCGTCGCGGGCCACCGGGGCTTGCGGAGCCGGGCGGGGCACGGCGGTTTTTTCCAGCACCGGTTCAGGCGTGGCCACTGGCGCCTGCTTCGGCGCCTGCGCAGCTGCCGCGGCTGGCGCCGGTTGCGCCGATTCTTTCAAGTTACCCGCACCTTCGACTTCAATGCGGATCAGTTCGCTGCCCACCGCCATGACTTCACCCGGCTCACCGCCCAGGGCGATGACCCGGCCATGCACCGGCGAAGGGATGTCGACCATGGCCTTGTCGGTCATGACATCGGCCAGCACCTGGTCCTCGACCACCATGTCGCCGACCTTGACGTGCCACACCGACAGTTCAACTTCGGCGATGCCTTCGCCGATGTCCGGCATTTTGATAACGTGCGTGCCCATTCAGACCTCCATGACCCGTTTCAACGCCGCGCCCACTCGGGACGGCCCTGGGAAATACGCCCACTCCTGCGCGTGCGGGTAGGGGGTGTCCCAACCGGTGACACGCTCGATAGGCGCTTCCAGGTGGTGGAAGCAGTGTTCTTGTACTAGCGACACCAGCTCGGCGCCGAAACCGCAAGTGCGGGTGGCTTCGTGGACGACCACACAGCGGCCGGTTTTCTTCACGGATTTGACGATGGTTTCCAGGTCCAGCGGCCAGAGGCTGCGCAGGTCGATGACTTCGGCGTCGATGCCGGTTTCTTCGGCCGCCACTTGGGAGACGTAGACCGTGGTGCCGTAGGTGAGGATGGTCACGTCCTTGCCTGGACGGGTGATGGCAGCGACGTCCAGCGGCACCGTGTAGTAGCCGTCCGGCACCTGCGCCGAAGGGTGTTTCGACCAGGGCGTTACCGGGCGGTCGTGGTGGCCGTCGAATGGGCCGTTATACAGGCGCTTGGGTTCGAGGAAGATCACCGGGTCATCGTTTTCGATGGAGGCGATCAGCAGGCCCTTGGCGTCATAGGGGTTGGACGGCATGACGGTGCGCAGGCCGCAGACTTGAGTGAACATCGCCTCGATGCTCTGGCTGTGAGTCTGGCCGCCATAAATACCGCCGCCGCAGGGCATGCGCAGGGTCATCGGCGCGGTGAACTCGCCGGCCGAGCGATAGCGCAGGCGCGCCGCCTCGGAAATGATCTGGTCCGACGCCGGGTAGACGTAGTCGGCGAACTGGATCTCGGCCACCGGCCGCAGGCCGTAGGCGCCCATGCCCACCGCCACGCCGACGATGCCGCTTTCGGAAATCGGCGCGTCGAACACCCGCGAGGTGCCGTACTTGTTCTGCAGGCCTTCGGTGCAGCGGAACACGCCGCCGAAGTAACCCACGTCCTGGCCGAACACCACGACGTTGTCATCGCGCTCGAGCATCACGTCCATGGCCGAGCGCAGGGCCTGGATCATGGTCATGGTAGTAGTGGTCATGGCGGTGTCCAACGCAATATTGTTGTTGTGATCGTTCATGTCAGATCCCCAACTGCTGACGCTGGCGCTTCAAGTGCTCCGGCATCTCTTTGTAGACGTCTTCGAACAGCGTCGCGGCGCTTGGAATCTGCCCGCCGGCGAGGGTGCCGTACTGCTCGGCCTCCTTCTGCGCGGCGATCACCTCGGCTTCGAGTTCGGCGGTGACTGCCGCATGTTCCTCTTCGGACCACTGGCCGCTCTTCACCATGTGCTGCTTGAGGCGCGCAATCGGATCGCCCAGCGGGAAGTGGCTCCAGTCGTCGGCGGGGCGGTACTTGGAGGGATCGTCAGAGGTGGAGTGCGGGCCGGCGCGGTAGGTGACCCATTCGATCAGCGCCGGGCCGAGGTTGCGGCGGGCACGTTCGGCGGCCCAGCGCGAGGCGGCGTAGACCGCCATGAAGTCGTTGCCATCGACACGCAGGGAGGCAATGCCGCAACCGACGCCGCGTCCGGCAAAGGTTGTGGCTTCACCGCCGGCAATGGCCTGGAAGGTGGAGATCGCCCACTGGTTGTTGACCACGTTGAGGATCACCGGCGCCCGGTAGACGTGGGCGAAGGTGAGGGCCGTGTGGAAGTCCGATTCGGCAGTGGCGCCGTCACCGATCCAGGCCGAGGCGATCTTGGTATCGCCCTTGATCGCCGAGGCCATGCCCCAACCCACGCCCTGGACGAATTGCGTGGCGAGGTTGCCGGAAATGGTGAAGAAACCGGCATCCTTGACCGAGTACATGATCGGCAACTGCCGGCCCTTGAGCGGATCGCGCTCGTTGGACAGCAGTTGGCAGATCAGGTCCACCAGCGGCACGTCGCGGGCCATCAGGATGCTTTGCTGGCGGTAGGTGGGGAAGCACATGTCGTCGATGTTCAACGCCAGGGCCTGGGCGCTGCCGATGGCTTCTTCGCCAAGGCTTTGCATGTAGAACGACATCTTTTTCTGACGCTGGGCGACGACCATGCGGTTGTCGTAGATGCGCGTCTTGAGCATGGCACGCATGCCCTTGCGCAGGATTTCGACGGGGATGTCCGCGGCCCAGTCGCCCAAGGCATTGCCCTGGTCGTCGAGCACGCGGATCAGGCTGCGGGCCAGGTCCGCGGTGTCGGCGGGTTCGACGTCGATGGGAGGTTTGCGCACCGTGCCGGCATCGGACAGATGCAAGTAGGAAAAGTCGGTCTTGCAGCCGGGACGGCCCGAGGGTTCGGGAACGTGCAG
Organism: Pseudomonas sp. RL_5y_Pfl2_73; assembly: GCF_963970515.1. Lineage (NCBI taxonomy): Bacteria > Pseudomonadati > Pseudomonadota > Gammaproteobacteria > Pseudomonadales > Pseudomonadaceae > Pseudomonas > Pseudomonas sp. RL_5y_Pfl2_73. Next base: position 83,415 of record NZ_CAXAPD010000007.1, read on the forward strand.
GCGTAGCGGTTCATACGCTGGGTTCATGGCTTTCTACGCTCGATCTTGTGAATTTCTTGTAGTGGGCGCGCTAGCTGACGAATTTCCCCGGGTACGGGAAATTGTCCTACAACAATCATAGGCTCGACGAAGAAGAATATTTTTCTCTGTTGGCTTGCTGTTCAGATCATTTGAAGATAAAAAATCTGCACAATGATAAAAAACAGGATTATTTGTCTCATGCGTAAATTGGATCGCACCGACATCGGTATTCTGAACAGCCTTCAGGGAAATGCCCGCATCACCAACGCCGATCTCGCCCGTTCGGTCAATCTGTCACCGACGCCGTGCTTCAACCGTGTCCGGGCGATGGAGGAACTGGGGGTGATCCGCGAGCAGGTCACGCTGCTGGACGCCGACCTGCTGGGGCTGCACGTCAACGTGTTCATCCACGTCAGCCTGGAGAAGCAGGTGGAAGAGGCGTTGCAGCACTTTGAAGAAGCGATTTCCGATCGGCCGGAGGTGATGGAGTGCTACCTGATGGCCGGCGATCCGGATTACCTGATCCGCGTGCTGGTGCCGACCATCCAGTCGCTGGAGCGGTTCATGATGGACTTTTTGACCAAGGTCCCGGGTGTGGCGAACATCCGCTCCAGCTTTGCCCTCAAGCAAGTGCGCTACAAGACCGCGCTGCCGTTGCCGGCCAACGGGTTGACCCTGGGCACCTGAAATTCAAAGGATCGCAGCCTTCGGCTGCGCCTACGCAAGCATCGCATTCCCATGTAGGAGCTGCCGAAGGCTGCGATCTTTTGATCTTAAAACTGATGAATCGCAACCTTCAGGTACAGGGCCAGCTCGCATGTTCATCTGTGGGAGCAAAGCTTGCTCGCGATGCAGGCGCCTCGGTTTCCCAGGAGACCGCGTCCACTTCATTGCGGGCAAGCCTTGCTCCCACAGGGAAGTGGGCATTAGAGCAACCGACACTGCATCGAAAAAACCAGCGCCATCGATTGCCCTTGCTCCAGCAAGCGCAACCCCGGTCGTCCTGACAGGTGATGGGCGTTGACCGGATGACTGACCGGTTCGATGCAGAAGAAATCCAGGCCCACGGGGCAGTACAGCAGGAAGTAGTCACTGCCACTGGCGCGGCATTCCAGCTCATAGCCCAGGTCCGGTTGCTGGATCAGACAGTGCCCGTCCCAACCACCGAAGCCGTTGTCGACCAGCGTGTCTGGCAGTAGACGGGCGTGCTGGAAATCCCACTCTGCGGGGATGTCCCTCAGTTCCGTTGGCAGTTTCGAGGCATCGCACAGCCAGACTTCACTGGCGCAGGTTTTCAGGCGAGTGCCAACGGTGCGCGGAAAATACGGATGCAAACCCAGCCCGTGCCACGCGGCCTGTTCGGCCATGTGGGTGACATGGATGGCGATGTGTAGCTGACCATCGCTCAGACGGATCCGCAGGCGGGCGCGGTAGGCGAAGGGGGATTGGCTGTCGAGTTGCAGCAAGGCTTGCTGGGCACTCTGTTCGACCACCTGCCACGGTTGTTGCCAGGCACTGCCGTGGATCGGGAAAGGGTCGTTGGGGCTGTTGGCTTCCAGGGCCAGCCAGTCGTCGGGGCAATCGAAACCGCCCTGGGCGATCCGGTTCGACCACGGGATCAACGGGAAGCAGCCGAGTTTGCCCGGCAGGCCGTTTTCCACGGCTTGCGCAGCGGGCGGACGCAACAAGGGCGTGCCGCTGCTGCGCAAGGTCCAGGCGACGACGCTGGCGCCCAGGTGCGGGGCCAGGGTGAGGCGGGTCAGTTCGTCTTCGAGGTATAGGAGAGGCAGCGTCATGGTAGTCGCATCTTTCGAATGGGAAAAACCCGTTATGGCGAGGGAGTGGCCGCGACTGCGCCCTGTAGGAGCTCCTGCCGCATTTCAGCGGAGCCAGCACCCTCACCATAAGGGGGCTGGCGCGCAGCGTTACATCACCAGATGCGGCAGCCACAGCGAGATGGCGGGGACGTAGGTCACCAGCAGCAGCACCAGGAACAGCATGGCGTAGAACGGCAGCAGGGCCTTGACGGTGCTTTCGATGCTGACCTTGCCGATGGCGGACCCGACGAACAACACCGCGCCCACCGGAGGTGTGATTAGCCCGATACCCAGGTTCACCAGCATGATCATGCCGAACTGCACCGGATCCACGCCGATGCCCACGATCACCGGCATCAGGATTGGCGTGAGGATCAGGATCAGCGGCGCCATGTCCATCACGGTGCCGAGGATCAGCAGCATCGCGTTCATGCACATCAGGATCACGTAGCGGTTGTCCGACAGCGTCAGGAATGCGGTGGTGATCTTCGCCGGGATCTCCATCAGCGTCATGATGTAGCCGAAGCTGGCGGCAAAACCGATCAGGATCATCACGATGGAGATGGTGCGAACCGTACGGTGCATCAGTTTCGGCAACTCGCTCCACTTGTAGTCGCGGTAGATGCACATGGTCACGAAGAATGCCCACACCACGGCGATGGCGGCCGATTCGGTGGCGGTGAAAACACCCGAGAGAATGCCGCCAAGGATAATGAACAGGGTCATCATGCCCCACATGGCTTCCTTGCAGATCTTCAGCGCTTGCTTGAGCGGAATCACCTCGCCCTTGGGGTAATTGCGTTTTCTGGCGAACACCAGGCACAGCGCCATCAGGCTGAGGTTCATCAGGATGCCGGGCACGATACCGGCCATGAACAGCGAACCGATTGAGACGGTGCCGCCGGCCGCGAGCGAGTACAGCACGGCGTTATGGCTTGGCGGCGTCAGCAGCGCTTGTACCGAGCCGCTGACAGTGACGGCAGTGGCGAATTCACGCGGATAGCCGCGGCGTTCCATTTCCGGGATCAGCACCGAACCGACCGAGGCGGTATCGGCCACCGAGGAACCGGAGATCGCGCCAAAAAAACTCGAGGCCACGAGGTTGACCAAAGACAGGCCACCGCGTACGAACCCAACCAACACACTGGCGAATGCCACCAGTCGGCGGGACATGCCGCCCTCGGCCATGATCGCGCCAGCCAACACGAAGAACGGGATGGCCAGCAGCGAAAATTTGTTCACTCCGCCCGCCACCTGAATCATCATGGCCTGGAACGGGATGTCGATCCACCACGCCCCGATCAGGGCGGCAGCGCCCAGCGCATAGGCGACTGGCATGCCGACCAGGATCAACAACAAAAAACTGCCCAGCAGAATCAGAGCGTCCATTAAGCGGCACCTTCGTTTTCTTCAACCGGGTCGTACTGCACGACCCGACGCTGGCTTTGATCGCCCAGCAAGAGTTTTTCCAGGACAAAAATCAGTGTGAGGAAACCACCGAGCGGAATCGGCATGTAGGTGATGCCCACGCGCAGGGTGGGGATGGCGCTTATGAATTGATTCCAAGTGGTCATGCACAGCTTGGCGCCCCAGATGGTCATGAAGATGCAGATCGCTGCCATCAAGAGCTGGGTGAGAACCGAAGCGGCAGTTTGCAAGTGCGGTGGCATCCGGCTAGTGACCATGTCCACGGCCATGTGCGAGCCGGAGCGGTAGCTGGCGGCAGCGCCGATGAAGGTGAACACGATCATCAGCAGGATGGCGGTGGGCTCCGGCCAGCTTGAGCCGGTACCGAGTACGTAGCGGGCGAACACGCCCCAGGGAATCATCAGCGCGACGGCGAGGACAGAAAGGCCGGCCACCCAGATACAAGTCATGTAGATCGTGTCGTTGATACGCAGCAGCAAATTCTTCATCGGGTTCCACCGTAACCGGGTGCGCCTTTGAACCGCAGGCGCGCCCGGCCTTTTCATGAGTACCAATTGAAAGGCCTTACTGGACGGCTTCGATGCGTTTGATCAGGTCGGCATACGGCGCGCCGTATTTGGCCCGGATCGGTGCGGTAGCGTCGTAGAAAGGTTTCTTGTCGACGGTGATGAACTCGACGCCGGCGGCCTTGAGTTTTTCTTCACTGGCGGCGGACTTCTTGTCCCACAGCACGCGCTCTTCAGCCTGGGCTGCCTTGGCGGCTTTCTTCACCATGTCCTGCTGCTCTGGCGTGAGCTTGTTCCAGGTGATTTTCGACATCACGATGGGCTCAGGCAGGATCAGGTGACCGGTCAGGCTGTAGAACTTGGCGTTCTGGTAGTGGTTGTGCTCGAGCATGGTCGGCGGGTTGTTTTCCGCACCGTCGATCACGCCGGTCTGCAAGGCACTGAAGATCTCGCCGGTGTCCATGGCGATACCGTTGCCGCCCATGGCATTGATGGTCTCGATGAACATTGGGTTGCCCTGCACGCGAATCTTCATGCCCTTCATGTCTTCGAGCTTGCGCACCGGTTTCTTGGTGTAGAGGTTGCGCGTGCCGCCATCCATCCAGGCCAGGGCCACCAGGCCGAATTCGGAGTTGGTGATCCGGTCGAGGATCGCATCGCCGACTTCACCGTCGATGACAGCGCGCATGTGGGCCTGGTCGCGGAAGATGAACGGCATGTTGAACACGTTCACGTCCGGCACCACGGGGCCGACGATCCCCAGGCTGACCCGGGACATCTGGACCGCGCCGGCTTGCAACTGCTCGATCACTTCTTTTTCGGAACCCAGTACACCGCCCGGGAAATACTTGAACTTCAGTTCGCCGTTGCTCTCTTTTTCCAGGGTTTTGCCCATGGATTCCTCGGCGACCACGGTCGGGTAACCCTTGGGGTGGATGTCGGCGATCTTGATATCGAGGGCGTGGGCCGCCTGCGCCAGAAAGGCCAGGGGCAGGGCTGCGATCAGAAGCGTGCGTTTGAAGTTCATGGTCAATCTCCAGTGTTGTTGTTTTTATGTCTATCGATGTGAAGCGGCAAAGCAGATCAGTTGGCGGAGTGTTTCCGTCCTCCGAAAGCAGGTTCAACCAGGCCCTTGACGCCGGGGTCGACGGCGAACACGCCACCGGCCAGGGACTGCGGGTCGTTGTCGTCACCGGGGCGGATCGAGGTGACGAAGAGGGTGTCCAGGCGGCTGCCGCCGAAGGCGCACATGGTCGGTTTCTTCACGGGCACTTGCAGTGACCGGTCGAGGCGTCCGTCGGGGGTGAAGCGGTGAATCAGCCCGGCATCGTTGGCGCAGATCCAATAGCAGCCGTCGGCATCCACCGCAGCGCCATCCGGGCGGCCGGCCAGGGGCATCATGTCGACGAACAGCCGTCGGTTGGACGGCGTGCCGCTGTCGATGTCGTAGTCGAAAGCCCAGATTTGCTGCACCAGCGGGTGTGAATCGGAGAGGTACATCGTGCGCCCGTCCGGGCTGAAGCCCAGGCCGTTGGGCACGATGAAATCGCTCAGTTGCGCTTCGACCGGGCTGCGCTGGCCTGCCTCGTAGCGATACATCCGGCCTACGTCTGCGTTGGCACCCATGTTCAGCACCATGCTGCCGGCCCAGAAGCGACCCTGGCGGTCACAACGGCCATCGTTGAGGCGCATGTCGGCGCGGCTGTGCTCGACGCTTGCGCACAGTTCGCTGTCCAGGCTGGCGTCATCATTGGGGTGTAGGCGAAAGAAACCGCTTTCCATGCCGGCGATCCAGCCACCGTCCTGGTGACGGGCAATGCAGGCGAGCATTTCGGGCGCTTCCCAGCCCTGGATTTTTCCGCTGCCGGCATTCCAGCATTGCAGGCCACCGCTGGCGATGTTCACCCAATACAGGGCGTTTTCTTCGGGAACCCATACCGGGCTTTCCCCGACGGCGTTACGTGCATCGACAATCAATTCGGCTTGCATGGTGATTCCTTTGTGCGTGCGTATCCCATGAAAAACAGCGAATCAGTCGTCGAATGGGCCGGCCGCCACAAAGGCGCCACCCTGGTAAATCATGGCTGGGTCATCGGCGGCCGGCATCGGCTGTGCTTCGACCTTGGCGCGGAAGATTTCCGAGGTGTCCTTGGGCTGGTAGCCCAGGTGCGCGGCGTGGGTGTTGTCCCACCACACGTCGCGGTTGGCGGACACGCCGTAAACCACGGTGTGGCCGACTTGCGGGGTGTAGAGCGAGCATTCGATCAGTTGGGTGAGGTCGTCGAAGCTCAGCCAGGTGCTCATCATCCGGCGGTTCTGCGGTTCCGGGAACGACGAGCCGATGCGCAGGCTGACCGTCTCGATGCCGTAGCGATCGAAGTAGAAATTGGCAACGTCTTCGCCGTAGGACTTGGACAGGCCGTAGTAACCATCCGGGCGGCGCGGGGAGAGGGCGTCGAGGGTCTGGTCTTGTTTGTAGAAACCGATGACGTGGTTGGAGCTGGCGAAGATCACCCGCTTGACGCCGTGTTTGCGCGCGGCTTCATAGAGGTGGAACACGCCGCTGATGTTGGCGCCGAGGATCTCTTCGAACGGACGCTCCACCGAAACACCGCCGAAGTGCAGGATGGCATCGACGCCTTCGACCAGTTGGTGCACGGCCTGCTTGTCCGACAGGTCGCACAGCACCACTTCTTCGCTTTCGTCGATGGCCGGGGCCATGTTGGCGATGTCCGACAGACGAATGTGGCGTGCGAAAGGCTTGAGGCGTTCGCGCAAGACCTTGCCAAGGCCGCCGGCGGCGCCGGTCAATAGGAGACGATTGAAGGGGTGGCGAATCTGTGTCGTGGTCATGACATTACCTGAGCAAACAATGAGAGGTACAGTTGTTATAGGTTATCGTATGACTTGAAGGGGAATATCCTTATCCATCCGTTACCTTGTCAACGCTTGATCGACGAACCGCTCTGGATCGGCGTCCCTGCCGCAGGTTGCCATGGGGTGCGCTCATGACAATGGGTCCTGGTATTACAGAAGCGAGAATGGATAGTTGATAAAGAGGCGGTTCTCGTCGAATTCATTGGTGCTGTAGTCCCGACGAATCGATGCGTTACGCCATTTCACGTTGAGGCTTTTCAGCGCGCCGCTCTGCACGGTGTAGGCCAGTTCGGTTTCGCGACCCCATTCCTTGCCGTCATCAACAGTGGTGGTGTGCACGTTGTCGCCGCTGATGTAGCGGTTCATCAGGGTCAGGCCTGGCACGCCGACGGCGGCGAAGTTGAAGTCGTGGCGCACTTGCCAGGATTTTTCCTTGGCGTTGTCATAGCTGGAGTTGTAGCTGTCGTTCGCCAGCGTGCCGCCGCTGGTGCCGTTGACGCGCATCCAGGCATCGTCACCACCGACTTTTTGCAGACCGACGTAGAAGGTGTTGCCGCCGTATTTGGCCGAGAGCAGGGCGAACGCGGTTTTGTTGTCCAGGTCGCCGGCCAGCGCGCTGCCGTTTTCCTTACCAGTGAAGTAACCGAGATTGGCGCCCAGGGTCCAGTCGCCGATGGGCTGGCTGTGGGTCAGGTTGAAATATTGCTGCTGGTAGATGTCGGACAGTTCCGCGTACCAGACGCCGACCTGGGTGCGTTTTTCGTTGAAGGCGTATTCGCCGCCGCCGAAGTTGAAACGGTCGGAGGTGAACGCGCCGCGGCCGTTCATCGACAGGTCTTCCATGCTCGCGTCGTTGCGCGGGCTGTTGCCACGGAACTGGCCGCCGTAGAGGCTCAGGCCGTTGATTTCGGTGGAGGTCACCTGGCCGCCACGGAAGGTTTGCGGCAGGGAGCGGCCGTCGTCGGAACGCAGGATCGGCAGCACCGGCATCCATTCGCCGACCTTCAGTTCAGTCTTCGATACCTTGGCCTTGAGGGCCACGCCCAGGCGACCGAAGTCATCGGCCGGACGACCGTCATCGTGCACCGGCAGCAGTTGAGTGCCGGTGGTGCCGCGGCCGCTGTCGAGCTTGACCGAGTACATCCCCAGGATGTCCACACCGAAACCGACTGTGCCTTGGGTGAAACCGGACTTGGCGTCGAGGATGAAACTCTGGGTCCATTCCTCGGCTTTGCCCTGGGCGGCGTTGTCGTTGACGAAGTTGCGATTGAAGTAGGCGTTGCGCAGGTTCAGCGTGGCCTTGGCGTCATAGACGAAGCCTGCGGCGCTGGCGGTCGTTGGCAGAAACGCGGCGAGGCTGCTGCAACCGAGCAATAGCAGTGTGGGGCTGGCGTTGAGAAGGGTACGGCGGTTTGGACGGTTGTCGGGCGAAAAACGGACACGTGTGCTCACTATGACGCTCCCTTACTTTTTTGTTGTTTTTATTTGTCATACGTCGTCGTACAACATGAGGGGATTATTTGGAAGCGGCTCCTCGTTGTCAACTGGCCATTATCGGAATTATCCAACTCGGGGGTGCTTCAAAATGAGGCGTTTCAATGGTCGTCACCGATCGAGGTCAAGATCGCAGGCCGTGGCGCCGGGCGGATCCGGGGCTTGAGAATAGCGAGGAGGGTGCTTGGTTGTGCGATGACTGGTCTAAGACATTAGTCGAATGTCCCCGATCGGAAGGCTTGTGATCGTTCCCACGCTCTGCGTGGGAATGCATCCCGTGACGCTCCGCGTCACCTTCCAGAGGCGGAACGCGGAGCGTCCCTGGCGGCATTCCCACGCAGGAGCGTGGGAACGATCGGCAGGTGCTGGTTAGCCCGTGTTTCCTGTCCAGATGGGCCTGTGTTTATCCAGATGTAGGATCGTTCGGGATCGGGCTACGTTGTCTTGCGCCGTTGCCTACAACTGCGCCAGAATCCGCCGGCTTGTGCGCCTTGGGGCCAGGGCTTTATCGTTTCCGGGTCGCTGATTGAATCAGCGATCGGGTTTGGTAGCCCTGGTGTCGGTGCATAGCGTCATCGCTTGCAAGTGCAATCATGCACTTCGCTTTTTGGTGGCCATGCGCAGGGCCTCTTCGGAGGCGCCGGCTCCGATGCCCGGTCTACCAACCTTCGTATGGCCGCCACCCTAATTCGTTTGGTAGCGAGAGGGTGTTGGCTCCCATCTACAGCATCGGAGCTTCATCTATGTTCAAACCAACACCCAACCCACCGGATACAGATCCATCCAGCTCAAAAGCGTTCGACAAAGTCGCCGACCGCATCCTCGACTCCTACCTCAACCCCAAGCCCAGCAAACCCGAGGCCGATCCCGGCCAACTGTTCACCGTCGTCAACGGCGTCGACACCGAAACCCTTCTCGCCAACCTCAGCGAAAACCTGGCCTCGGCCAACGCCATGGTCAGTGACCTGGCCTTCGACCTGGAAGGTCCCAGGCGCCACATCGCCCTGGGCATCCAGCAACTGATCGAGCTGAGCGCAATGCTGGCGAACCGCGCGCTAGACAACGTCGAAGCGCGCCAGCCGACATAGCGCAAAACCCGCTTCTGTGGCGAGGGAGCAAGCTCCCTCGCCACAACAGCTTTCCCACAGGGAACACCGGTGTTTTCAAGAGTGGGTGAATGCTAGTCTTGATCAACGCTGTTGCCAGGGAGCCCTCATGGGCAATCACAAGATTGAGATTCGTCGCAGTAACATCGAGAAAATCCTGTTGGCCGCCGAGAAGGTCTTTGCCGAGAAAGGCTTCGGCAGCACCGCCATGGCCGACATCGCCGCCGAAGTGCAATTGCCGCGTTCCAACCTGCATTACTACTTCAGCACCAAGAGCGAGTTGTACAGCGCCGTGCTGTTTGACCTGCTGGAGGTGTGGAAACAGGACGCCTTGTGCTTCGAAATGTTCGACGACCCGCGGGTGGTGCTCAGCAGCTACATCCGCGCCAAGATGAACCACTCCCGCAGCCGGCCCTACGGCTCCAAGGTCTGGGCCAACGAAATCATCCACGGCGCCCCGACCCTGGGCCAGGCGCTGGACGCCAGCCTCTATGACTGGGCCAAGATGAAGGAAGCGAAAATCCGCCAGTGGGTGGAGGACAAACGCATCCTGCCGGTGGAGCCTTCAAGCCTGCTGTACATGATCTGGGCTTCGACCCAGCACTACGCCGACTTTGACCATCAGATCAATATCCTCAATGATCACCAGCCGCTGTCGGACATGCAGTTTGAGCGAGCGGTGCAGACGGTGACCGGTGTAATTTTGCGGGGGATTGGGTTGGAGCCGTAGTTTGTGCTCCAACGTAATGACGTGCGGTAGCGTGAGGTTGAAAGTAAGTTTGTTCCCGATATTAGTTGCTATTTTTTCACGTTGTATCTCTGATTTTTTTTAGATTATCGATTTTGAGTGCTCGTCGGGTGCTTTGGTTTTTTGACGCTGCATCGTTATATTGGCGCCGATCAGATTTATATGTCTTGTTGCGTTTTAAAGTTTTATAGAGTGCTTTGGCTGCTTCAAAGTCTTTTCGAAGAATAGGATCTTCCACGATTGGAGGTATTTTCTTGCTTCTTGCGAGGTCGTCATAAATGTATGCTTCCTCTGCACGATGTCTATGTCGCATAGTTAGAACATTTACTTCGCCTGCGGCATCTGTTTGTGCCCGTCTCCCAGGTCTACGAGGTCCTTCGTAAGTGATTTTTTTAGGAACTGCCGGGGAGTGGGCGGAGCTTGAGCTAGCTCCGGCCCGGGTGCTGGAGCCAGGCTGTTGTAGCCATTCTATTAATGAGCTAGACATCATTCTCTGGGAAGCTTGGGAAGCAGGTCGGGCAATAGCTCTGGACGAAAGATCTAATGCAGTCCGTTGTACCGGTAGACGACCTATCCCCCTTATTAACAATTTGTCCATAATAGGGAAACCCATAGTAGGGAAACTAAAGTTCCCACTCGGATCATACCGATTAACCGGATCCCCCCCACAATACGCATACGCATTAATCCCCCCGTCCCCAAAAGGACTCAACTCATCCGGACTGTTAAACCGCATCAACACCGGATTAAAAGCCCGATTACCCTGTCCCAATAAATAATGCCCCGTTACCGGATCAGTGCGTTCACCATTGAACCCAAGCAAACTGCTCAAGCCACTTTCCGCAGGTCGATGACCATAGGCGGTGTAAGCCATGCGCTGGGTGTCGGTGCCGGCCAGCGTCTGCAAAACCGACCGCTGCTGGTCCGTTGCCAGCAGCGTCGTCTCGGTGACGTTGGCGATGTGCAGGCGTTGCGCCAGGGGCTGGGCTTCATGGCGAAGGATCGTGAGTTCTACCTGGCCTTCTATTTCATTGACCAATTCGTTGTTCTGGTAAAAACGCTGCGTGCTCACGTGTTCCGCAGGTTTCAAGCCTGTCAGGCGGTCCAGGGGGTCGTATTGGTAGCGGCACAGTATCTTCATCGCTGACGTCGACATGGACTTGGCTCTTGTTGATGGACTCGGCAGGGTCAGGCTCGGGTATTTTTCGGGGGGTGTCTACTAGCAGAACTGTTAGTCCTAAGGGGGAGCCTTGAGATTTGTGTTGGGGCTGATGGCCTCATCGCGAGCAAGCTCGCTCCCACATTGGGTCTCTGGTGTACACAACATCTGTGAACGACCGGATCCCCTGTGGGAGCGAGCTTGCTCGCGATGGCGCCAGTCCAGACACCCCAGTCTTCAAGCCGTTACATGATAGGGATTACGCGGATCATGGTTCCAATCCAGAAACGGTTTGCCCGTGTCCACCGTCACCATCTCGATGCAGTCCTGCACCGGGCAGGTGATCTGGCACAGGTTGCAGCCCACGCATTCTTCATCGATCACCTCATACACATGGGTGCCGTCAGCCTGTTTGAGGCTGGCGATGGCCTGGTGTGAGGTGTCTTCGCAGGCGATGTGGCAGCGACCGCAACCGATGCAGGCCTCTTGATCGATCTTGGCGATGACCTGATAGTTGATGTCCAGGTACTTCCAGTCGGTGGTATTGCCCACCGCGCGCCCGGAGAACGCCTGCAAGTTGGCATGGCCCTGGCTGTCCATCCAGCGTGACAGGCCGTCCTTCATCTCTTCGACGATGCGAAAACCATGCAGCATCGCCGCCGTGCAGACCTGCACCGCGCCGCTGCCCAGGGCAATGAATTCTGCGGCGTCGCGCCAGCTGCCGATGCCGCCGATGCCACAGATCGGCAAGCCCTGGGTCTGCGGGTCGCGGGCGATTTCGCCGACCATGTTCAGGGCGATGGGCTTGACCGCCGAGCCGCAATAACCGCCATGGGTGCTCTGGCTGCCGACGCTGGGCAGGGCGACCATGCGGTCCAGGTCGACGCTGGTGATGGAGTTGATGGTGTTGATCAACGACACCGCATCCGCACCACCGCGATGGGCCGCGCGGGCGGCGACGCGGATGTCGGTGATGTTCGGCGTGAGCTTGACGATCACCGGCAACGAGCAATAGGTCTTGCACCAGCGGGTCACTTGTTCGACGTACTCCGGCACCTGGCCGACCGCCGCGCCCATGCCCCGTTCCGGCATGCCGTGGGGGCAACCGAAGTTCAGCTCGATGCCGTCGGCGCCGGTGGCTTCCACCAGGGGCAGGATGTTCTTCCAGGACTCCTCAACGCAGGGCACCATCAGCGATACGATCAACGCCCGGTCTGGCCAGTCCTTTTTCACCTGGGTGATTTCCCGCAGGTTGATCTCCAGGGAACGGTCGGTGATCAGCTCGATGTTGTTAATGCCCAGTACCTCGCGATTGGCACCGTAGTGGGCCGAATAGCGCGAGGACACGTTCACCGCCGCGGGATCTTCCCCGAGGGTTTTCCAGACCACGCCACCCCAGCCGGCCTCGAAGGCGCGGACCACGTTGTAGGCCTTGTCGGTGGGTGGCGCGGAGGCCAGCCAGAACGGATTGGGGGCTTTGATGCCGGCGAAGACAATCGACAGATCGGCCATTTACGCAGCCTCCACGTTGAGCATCAGTTGAGCGTTGATTGCCTCGGCGGCGAGTTTGCCGTGCTGCACGGCCTGTACGGTGAGGTCCTGGTCCAGGCTGGTGCAATCGCCGCCGGCGTAGACCCCGGGAATGCTGGTGCGCAGGTGTCCGTCCACCAGAATCCGCCCGTCCTGGCGCTTGAGTTCCCGGGCCAGCGGATCCACCAGCGCGTTGTCGTCGAAGGCTTGGCCGATGGCTTTGAAAATGGCGTCGGCGGGCAGGTCGAAGGTGTCGGTACCGATGACCAGTCGGCCGTTTTCAAGATGCGTGCGAGAGAAGCGCATGCCGCGCACCTGCCCGGCGTCATCGAGCAACACCTGTTGCGGTTGGGCCCAGGTCAGCAGGCGCACCTGATTGGTCTTGGCGATGTCTTGCTCATGCAAGGTGGCGCCCATGTCCTCAAGGCCGCGACGGTAGACCAGGTTGACGTCCCGGGCGCCGAGGCGAGCCATCTGCACGGCCATGTCGATGGCGGTGTTGCCGGCACCGAGGACGATGCAACGATCCGCCAGCGGTAATTGGCTGAGGTCGTCGACCTGGCGCAGTTCGCGGATGTACTCGGTGGCGGCCAGCAGCCCTGGCGCTTGTTCGTCACTCAGGCCCAGTTGTTTGCTGGCGGCAAGGCCGAGGCCGAGGAACACCGCATCGAATTGCTGATGCAAGTCGCTCAGGCTCAGGTTCTCGCCGAGTTTCTGACCGTGGCGGATTTCGATGCCGCCGATTTCCAGCAGGAAGTCCAGTTCACGTTGGGCGTAGTCGTCCACCAGTTTGTACTTGGCGATCCCGTATTCGTTGAGGCCGCCGGCTTTCTCCCGGGCTTCGAACATCACCACGTCATGGCCGTGCATGGCGCTGCGATGTGCACATGACAACCCCGCCGGCCCGGCCCCAACCACGGCGATGCGCTTGCCGGTGGCGGCGGCACGCTGGAAGGGGTGTTCGCTGAAGTGGGCGTTGTCCACGGCATAGCGTTGCAACGAGCCGATCAACACGGGGGCGCATTCATGGGTGTTGTTACGCACGCAGGCTTGCTGGCACAGGACCTCGGTGGGGCAGACCCGGGCGCAACTGCCGCCGAGGATGTTGGCCGAAAGAATCTTCTGCGCCGCGCCTTGGACGTTGTCTTGGTGGATGTTGCGAATGAACGAGGGAATGTCGATCTCGCTTGGGCAAGCATTCACACACGGCGCGTCGTAGCAGTACAGGCACCGGGACGCTTCCAGGTGGGCCTGGCGCGCGTTGAGTGGCGGCGCCAGGTCGCTGAAGCGGGCGGCGAGGGTGGCCGGGTCTTCCTGGGAATGGGGGAGGTGACTCAAGGGCTGGATCATGGAGTGGGCCTCACGGTGTTTGAGGTACTGCCTCTGGTGGGCAGTGTTTTTTTTCGTTGTCTGGACTGACGCCTTCGCGAGCAGGCTCGCTCCCACACTGGATCTTGGGTGGGCGCGAAATCTGTGTGAACAGCAGATCCCTGTGGGAGCGAGCCTGCTCGCGAAGGCCGAAGGCCTGGATTTCAGCGTTTCACAGCCGTTGGCTTATTCAACTCCGCCCGCTTGCTCAGCAAATCGAACACCGCCGGATACGCCGGCCGTTCGACGTAGCGCCCGGCGCCGCGCTCGGCCCGCAAGTCGCCATCGGCCCACATCAGCCGACCCTGGCTGATGGTGTGGCTGGGCACGCCGCGCACGGTCTTGCCTTCGAAGATGTTGAAGTCCACTTGCTGATGGTGGGTCTTGGCGCAAATCGTGCGACTGCCTTGCGGGTCCCAAAGCACCAGGTCGGCATCGGCACCGACGCGGATAGCTCCCTTGCGTGGATAGAGGTTGAAGATTTTCGCGGTGTTGGTGGAGGTGAGGGCGACGAAGTCCTGCATCGACAATTTGCCGCTGTTGACCCCTTCGTCCCAAAGCACCGCCATGCGGTCCTCGATGCCGGCGGTGCCGTTGGGGATCTTGCTGAAGTCGTCACGGCCGGCAGCTTTCTGTTCGGCGCAGAAGCAGCAATGGTCGGTGGCGGTGGTGTGCAGGTTGCCAGACTGCAAGCCGTGCCAGAGTGCTTCCTGATGCCCCCGTGGGCGGAAGGGCGGGCTCATCACGTAGCCGGCGGCGGTCTGCCAGTCCGGGTCGCGATAGACGCTGTCGTCCAGCAGCAAGTGGCCGGCCAGTACTTCACCGTAGACCGGTTGGCCCTTGCTGCGGGCGTAGGTGATCTCGTCCAGGGCTTCCTTGGTGGACACGTGCACCAGGTACAGCGGCGTGCCCAGGGTTTCGGCAATCCGAATGGCGCGGCTCGCGGCTTCGCCTTCCACTTGCGAGGGGCGTGACAACGGGTGGGCTTCGGGCCCGGTGATGCCCTGGGCCAGCAGCTTGCGCTGCAGGTGATAGACCAGTTCGCCGTTCTCCGCGTGCACGGTGGGCACCGCGCCCAGTTCCAGGCAGCGCTCGAAGCTCGCCACCAAGGTGTCGTCGGCGGCCATGATTGCGTTCTTGTAAGCCATGAAATGCTTGAAGCTGTTCACGCCGTGATGGTTGACCAGCTCGGCCATTTCTTCGCGGACCTGCTCGCTCCACCAGGTGATTGCCACGTGAAAACCGTAGTCGCTGGCGCTTTTCTCGGCCCAGCCACGCCATTGATGAAAGGCTTCCATCAGCGACTGCTGGGGGTTGGGAATCACGAAGTCAATGATCGAGGTGGTGCCGCCGGCGAGGCCTGCCGCCGTGCCGCTGAAGAAGTCTTCACTGGCCACCGTGCCCATGAACGGCAACTGCATGTGCGTATGGGGGTCGATGCCGCCGGGCATCAAGTATTGGCCGCTGCCATCGAGTACTTCGACGCCGGCCGGAACCTCCAGGTTTTCACCAATGGCCTTGATCACGCCGTCGGCACACAACACATCGGCGCGATAACTTTCATCATGGGTAATAACGGTGGCACCACGGATCAACAGAGACATTCCGAGTTCCTCGCAGGCATGACCGACTGTTGCCGGTTCTTTATGTTTTATCGATCACGGTTGTTAGGTGACGACGTCGTGCAGATTTGTATTCTTGTCACGATTGTCAGGATTAGACGCTAGCTGGAGTTGTTGAAATGAGCAAGATTATTTTTTATAAGTTTGTTCGATTATTAAGTAACTGAATTTAAAGGATTAAATTATAAAGTCACCAAAATGGTGAGCGTGTTCACCATTTTGACGCACTTGACAGGATCGATATTTGAGCGAGATTTATCATGGTAAATCAGCGTCTTGAAAGCGCTTGAAGTGCGGTCCAGACACCTCGCCTTGATTCGGGGTGCACCACTTTGAATCTCGAACTCGACAGGACGTGCAGGTCATCTAGCCTCAAGTCGATGAGCACGAAGTGAAGCAGAGTGGTTAATTGGCTTTAAATCTTTAGATATCAAATGTTTGAGAAGGTTATATCGATCGTCCGGTCAGCTCGGCGCGTTATTCGGCACGGTTATTGAGTGCCGTCGTGGTCTGGCGGGGGTGTCGGTAGCATGCGTGCAAGTACTCCGGCCATCGCCAGTCGATGAGCAAAAATAATGAAAACAGTGGAGCGGACATGACCAGATCAACAGTGACTGAGCGCGACGGGTTGTTCGAGCTTGAAGCCGGCAACGACGTCCTCGACAGCCCCCGTTATAACCACGACATCGCGCCGACCCAGGTGCACGAGCGAACCTGGAACAAATGGCACATCACCGCATTGTGGGTGGGCATGGCGATCTGCGTGCCGACCTACACCCTCGGCGGCGTGCTCACCGCCTATTTCGGCTTGACGGTAGGCGAGGCGCTGCTGGCGATACTGTTTGCCAACATCATCGTGTTGATCCCCCTGACCCTGAACGCCTTTGCCGGGACCAAGTACGGCATTCCGTTTCCGGTGCTGTTGCGCTCATCCTTCGGCGTGATTGGCTCCAACGTGCCGTGCCTGATCCGCGCCCTGGTGGCGTGTGGCTGGTTCGGGATCCAGACCATGTTCGGCGGGCTGGCGATCCACCTGTTACTCGGCTCGGTATTCGAAGGCTGGAAGAGCCTGGGGGGCACCGGCGAAGTGATCGGCTTCATGGTGTTCTGGGTCATCAACCTGTGGGTGGTGCTGCGCGGTGCCGAGTCGATCAAGTGGCTGGAAACCGTGTCTGCGCCACTGCTGGTGTTGGTGGGGGCGGGGCTGTTGCTATGGGCGTTACCCAACGTTTCGATGACTGAACTGATGGCGGTTCCGGCCAAGCGTCCCGAAGGTGCCGGCGTGACCAGCTATTTCCTTGCCGGGCTGACGGCCATGGTCGGTTTCTGGGCCACCTTGTCGTTGAATATTCCTGACTTCAGCCGTTATGCCAAGAGTCAGAAAGACCAGATCGTGGGGCAGATCATCGGCCTGCCATTGACCATGTTCCTGTTCGCTTCCCTCGGCGTGGTCATGACCGCGGCCTCGGAAAAGCTGGTGGGGGTGACCGTCTCCGACCCGGTGACCTTGATCGGGCACATCCAGAGCCCTGCATGGGTGGCCCTGGCGATGGTGCTGATCATTGTCGCCACGCTCTCGACCAACACCGCCGCCAACATTGTCTCGCCCACCAACGATTTCCAGAACCTGGCGCCGAAACTGATCGGCCGTACCAAGGCGGTGATGCTCACCGGGCTGGTGGGACTGGGGCTGATGGCCCACGAACTGCTGAAGAAACTCGGCCTGATCGTGTCCGAGGTCAGCCTTGAGTCGGTCTATTCCAACTGGCTGCTGGGTTATTCGAGCCTGTTGGGACCGATTGCCGGGATCATGGTGGTGGATTATTTCCTGATCAAGAAACAGCAGCTGGACCTGGCCGGGTTGTACCGCGACGACGTTTACCCGGCGTGGAACTGGAACGGCTTCATCGCCTTTGGCGTGCCGGTGGTGCTGACGCTGTTGTCACTGGGCAGCGATGCGTTCAGTTGGTTCTACAGCTACGGCTGGTTCACCGGCTCGGCGCTGGGCGGGCTGATTTATTACGGGTTGTGCAGTATGCAGGGGGCCAGCCCGGCTGTCGCCAAGTCACCGCTGCAATAACAGATGAATGCGGTTCCTGTGGGAGCGGGCAAGCCTGCTCCCACACTGGACCACGTTGACATTGAGAGAACTGCCCGAAGGAGATCCCCATGAACGCAGCCATCGACGTTTTGCAATCCACCCATCAGCACATCAACCGCGACCGCCTGTGGCAATCACTCATGGACCTGGCCCAGCTCGGTGCCACGGTCAAGGGCGGAGTCTGCCGGCTGGCCCTGACCGACCTCGATCGCCAGGCCCGCGACCTATTCGTGCAATGGACCCAGGCGGCGGGCTGCACCGTCAGCGTCGATGCGGTGGGCAATATTTTTGCCCGTCGCCCTGGGCGCAATCCGAACCTGCCGCCAGTGATGACCGGCAGCCACATCGACACCCAGCCCACCGGTGGCAAGTTCGACGGCTGCTTTGGCGTGCTCTCCGGGCTGGAGGTGCTGCGCACCCTCAATGACCTGAACATCGAAACCGAAGCACCGCTGGAAGTGGTGGTGTGGACCAACGAAGAGGGCTCGCGTTTCGCCCCGTGCATGATGGGCTCCGGCGTGTTCGCGGAAAAATTCACCCTCGAAGAAACCCTCGCCAAGGTCGACGCCGAGGGCATCAGCGTGGGCCAGGCGCTCAATGCCATCGGTTATGCGGGTTCGCGCCCGGTCAGTGGACATCCGGTGGGAGCGTATTTCGAGGCGCACATCGAGCAGGGGCCGATCCTCGAAGACGAAGGCAAGACTATCGGCGTAGTGATGGGCGCGTTGGGGCAGAAGTGGTTCGACCTGACGTTGCGCGGCGTCGAAGCCCACGCCGGCCCGACCCCGATGCACCTGCGCAAGGACGCCCTGGTGGGCGCCTCGATCATCGTCGGTGCCGTCAACCGCGCAGCCCTGGGTCATCAACCCCATGCCTGCGGCACGGTTGGTTGCCTGCAAGCCTATCCGGGGTCGCGCAATGTCATCCCCGGTGAAGTGCGCATGACCCTGGATTTTCGTCACTTGGAACCGGCACGGCTGGATTCGATGATCGCCGAGGTCAAGCAGGTGATCGAAGACACCAGCCAGCAGCACGGCCTGACCTTCGATTTGAAACCCACCGCCGACTTCCCGCCGCTTTATTTCGACAAGGGCTGCGTCGACGCCGTACGCGGCGCGGCCCAAGGCCTGGGCCTGTCCCATCTGGACATCGTCAGCGGTGCCGGCCATGACGCGATCTTTCTCGCCGAACTTGGCCCGGCCGGGATGATCTTTGTGCCGTGCGAAGGCGGCATCAGCCACAACGAAATCGAAAACGCCACCCCCGACGACCTCGCCGCCGGCTGCGCGGTGCTGCTGAGAGCGATGCTGGCCGCCTCCCAGGCGATTGCCGAGGGGCGTATGGCGGCGTGACGGGCTTCAGGATTAAAAGATCGCAGCCTCGTTGCACTCGACAGCTCCTACAGGGGAACGCGTTCATATGTAGGAGCTGGCGAAGCCTGCGATCTTTTGCTCTGGATCTTTCGCTCTGGACTCAATGGGTCTTGGAAAGATCGCGGCCTCGTTGCTCTCGACAGATCCTACGGGAACGTGTCGTCACTGCGGGTGGTCGTAATTTCCATGCGCTTGCGACTACATGGAGACCCAATGAATCAGCAAGTTCTGACCACCGATACCAACCGGCGTCAATTACTGCAGATCATTGCCGGGCTGTCCGACGGGGTGATGTTGATCGAGGTCGACCAGACCATTGCCTGGGCCAACGCGGCGGCCTTGGCGATGCACGGGGTCGAGGACCTCAGCGAGTTGGGCACTACGGCCCGGCAATATGCCCAGCGTTTCAACCTGCGTTATCGTAACAACCACCCGCTGTGCGAGGACAACTACCCCATCGCCCGGGTTGCCCGTGGCGATGAGTTCAGCGATGTGCTAGTGGAAGTCACGCCCCAGGCCGCCCCGGATCGCACCTGGGTTCAGCGGATCCGCAGCATGGTGCTGGCCGACCGCAACGGCGAGCCGGAGCTTCTCGTGCTGATCCTCAGCGATGCCACCGATTGGGCCAGCGCCGAGCAGCGCTTCGAGAAAACCTTCGGCGCCAACCCTGCACCGGCGGTGATCTGTCGCCTCAGTGACCTGCGTTATATCAAGGTCAATCCGGGGTTCCTGGAGATGACCGGCTACAGCCGCGAGCAGGTGATCGGGCGTTCGGTGTATGAGCTGGATGTGCTCGAAGCCGCCGAGAAACGCGACCTGGCCATCGAGCGTCTGGGGCAGGGCGCGACCATTCCGCAAATGCCGGCCGAGTTGAAATTGCCCGATGGCACCAGCAAGCAGGTGATCGTCGCCGGCCAGCCACTGGACCTGCACGACGAAGACTGCATGTTGTTTTCCTTCATGGACATGGAGCCGCGACGCAAGGCAGAAACGGCGCTGCGCCAGAGCGAGGAGCGCTTTGCCAAGTCGTTCCGCCTGTCGCCCGTGCCCACCCTGGTGTGCAGCGCCGAACAGCAGTTGTTGGAAATCAACGAGGCGTTTCTCCAGACCACCGGTTACGCCAGCGAAGAACTGTTGGGCAAAACCGTGGAGGAAATCGGCTTTCTCGACAAGGACGCCAGCGCCGCGCTGTTTGCCCGGTTGGAAAAGGCTGCCGCTGTTTCAAGTGTCGACGTCAAGGTGCACAAGAAGGGCGGCGAACTCATCGACTGTGAGGTTGCCGCCGATACGGTGCTCATCCAGGACAAGCCTTGCTATCTGCTGGTGCTGATGAACATCACCGAGCGCAAACGCTCGGAGCTGGAGTTGGTGGCGGCAATCGAAGAGGTAATGAAAGACGCTTCCTGGTTCAGTCGGACCTTGATTGAAAAATTGGCTAATGTGAAGAGCATCAACGCTCAGGTGCCCAGTGTGTCATTCACCGAGCTGACAGCCCGGGAGCGGGACGTACTGGGGCTGATTTGCGAAGGTCTGGCAGACAAGGAAATCGCCGCGCGCCTGAAGCTGGCGCCTAATACCGTGCGCAATCACGTGGCTACGCTGTATTCGAAACTGGATGTTCATAGCCGCAGTGAGGCGATTGTCTGGGCGCGGGAGCGGGGTTTGTTCGCGAATGAATGGCGAATGAAGGCACCATGATAGCCAGTGCAAATGCACTGGGCATGCTGGTGCAAATTCGGGTTTTGCCTGGATGGGCGGTTCCTTAGGCTGTCAGTGTGCGACATCGTCTGTGATGTCGTACCCCCACGAAACAGTCAAGGAATACGCCACAATGTGCAGCGAACGAGCCCAGTATGAGAGCGACAGGATGTCTACGCGGGCCAGGAGGCCGGCGCCGTCCACCGTTCATTTGCGCCCCCAGGGCTGAGGTGCATCGCATGACCCATCTGGCCCCTTTGCGCGCCCGCCTCGAAGAAAGCTTCACGCCGCTGGCCTGCGAATGCAGCCTCAATGGCGACGGCACCCTCACCGTGCGCTTGTATCACCGTGAGAGCGGGGAGGTGGACCTGGTGGTCAGTGGTATGAGCGTCGACAGTGTCCGCTCGGAAGAGCGCATCGCCAAGTTGATCGACGAGCTGCGCTATGAGCTGGAAAACATCCCGCTGCATCGCAGTGATCCGGCATGAATAAAGACCTGGCACCTCAACCTCTGTAGGCGCTGGTGAAGCCTGGGATCTTTTGGTTTTGGCCGTTGGTCTTGGTCTTTCACTTTCGACTCAATTGTCTGGAGCAAGATCGCAGCCTCGTTGCACTCGACAGCTCCTACGCGGCTTCTACGCAGGTCCTACGTGGCTCCTTCACTCGCCAGGGTTGCTCCGGCCCTATGGCGGGAGCAACGTCGCGCGGCAATCGAGCACCAGGCGCGCGCCGCCGTGTTGGCTGCTGCCCACCTCCAGCGTAAACCCATGCAGATTGATGATCGCCGCGACAATTGACAGGCCCAGGCCGAATCCGCCGTGCTGGCTGCTGCCCTCGGCGCGGTAGAAGCGGCGAAACACGGCCTTGCGCTCCGCCTCGGGGATGCCCGGGCCCGAATCGAGCACTTCGATGCGGGTGCTGTCGCCCTGATCGACCCCACGCAGAATCACGGTGCCTCCCGGCGGAGTGAACTTGATGGAGTTGCTCAGCAGGTTCGATATGGCCTCGAACAATAATGCCCGGTCGCCGTTGAGCAGGGGCAGCGCATCAGGTACCTCGAGGATGAAGGTCAGTTCGCCTTCCTCGGCCAGCGGCAGGTAAAAGTCATGCAGCTCCTGCAATAACTGCAACGGGTCGAGGCGCACGAAGCCCGAGCGCCGCTGCTGGTCTTCCAGCTCGGAAATCCGCAACAACCCCCGAAACCGCGCCATCAGGGTGTCGGTTTCGGCGATCACCTGGTCCATTTGCAGGGCCTCGGGCGAGCCGTCCGGCGCTTGCTGCTGGATGCGATACAGTTGGGCGCGCAGACGCGTCAATGGGGTGCGCAGGTCGTGGGCGATGTTATCGCACACGCCCTTGACTTCATTCATCAAGCGTTCGATGCGGTCGAGCATGGCATTGACGATCGCCGCCAGCATGTCCAATTCATCACGCCGGCTCGACAGTGGCAGGCGATGGGTCAGGTCGCCGGCAACGATGGCTTCGGCACTGGCCTGCAGTTTGCGAATCCGCTGCAACGGTCGGCGACGCAGCAGATGCCAGCCGGCGATCCCCGGCAGAATTGTGAGCGATACACCCCAGAACAGTGCGTGCAAGATGATGCGGGTCACGGCGAACAGCGAGCCATTGTCCCGCGCCAACACCAGCCAGCGACCGTCCTGGGTCCGGGTCGCCACTGCGTCACAACTGTCGGAAGGCACGCTCGGGTCCTCGGAATCGACGCAACCGCCGAGCATGTGGATCTTGCCATCCAACGGCAGGTC
Source organism: Pseudomonas sp. RL_5y_Pfl2_73 (assembly GCF_963970515.1). Lineage (NCBI taxonomy): Bacteria > Pseudomonadati > Pseudomonadota > Gammaproteobacteria > Pseudomonadales > Pseudomonadaceae > Pseudomonas > Pseudomonas sp. RL_5y_Pfl2_73. The sequence continues at coordinate 106,026 of NZ_CAXAPD010000007.1, forward strand.
CGCCGGAATCCGCATGATCGGCCCGCTCAAGTGGTGCAGTTGCGGATCGAACAACCCGTAGGTGTCAACGCCGCGCTCGTCCAGTGTCAGGCTGGCCATGAGCGCATCTTCCAGTTGATCGCCGTGGATCCGGGCGAACAGATGCTGGCGCTGCATCAGGGAGTGCTTGGCCAAGCTGTCGAGGTAGCCGAACACTTCGTAATACATCACCCCCATCAGAATCGCGCTCCAGATCACGAACAGTGAACTGTACAGCGCCAACAGGCGGCTGCTGGAGGAGCGCCAGCCCTTAGCAGGGTTCAGCAATGACATAGCCGGAACCCCGCACCGTGCGAATCAGCGGTTCCTGGCCCGGCGGGTCGATTTTCTTGCGCAGGCGACCGATGTGGACGTCGATCAGGTTGGTGCCGGGGTCGAAGTGATAGCCCCAGACTTCCTCGAAAATCATCATGCGCGAGAGGATCTGCCCGCTGTTGCGCATCAGGAATTCGAGCAGCTTGTATTCGGTGGGCAGCAGGCTGAGCAGTTGCCCTTTTCGGCTGGCTTCGCGGCTGATCAGGTTCAACTCAAGGTCAGCCACCCGCAGCCCGGTTTCCGGCTCGCGGGCGCCATTGTTGCGCCGCAGCAGCACTTCGACCCGGGCGGCCATTTCGTCGGTGGCGAACGGCTTGGTCAGGTAATCGTCGCCGCCGGCCCGCAGGCCACGGACCCGCTCGTCCACGTCGGAGAGGGCACTGATCATCAGGATCGGCGTGGCCACGCCCATGGTGCGCAGCGTGGTGACGATCACCAGGCCGTCGAGCTCGGGCAGCATGCGGTCCAGGGTGATCAGGTCGTAGTCGCCGCTCACCGCCCGTTCCAGGCCTTCGCGGCCGTTGTCGACCCAATCGACGTCCAGGCCGTTGCGGGTCAGCTCGGCAACGATTTCACGGGCGGTCACTGCGTCGTCTTCGATGGTCAGAATGCGGTTCATGGGCGGTACCGTGTGGGGAAGTTGGTGCTATTGCGCAACATTGTGCCAAAGAATGCCTGTCGGCTTTCTGAAAAAAAGTTCATGAGCCGACGAGCCGATTCGCTGGCCTGGATCAACACTTGGTCACAAATAAGCCCTAATATAAATTTCGTGTGCACTATCATGTTGCGCCTGCTGCCCTGCTTTGGCGCGCTGTCGCGGTCGGGTATTAATGCGAGCCGGTGATGGTGTGCCGCAAGGAGCCGAGCCCCCCACAGAATCTTCAAGGAAGAGCAGTATGATGCAACCTTCAGACCTTCTACGCCGAAAATTCGATATCCAGCCGCTGGCCCAGGCCGACATGACGGTGCGCCTGGACGGGCTGGCTGTCAGCGCTGCCCATGGTGAAACCGTCCTCACCGTCATCCAGTCCCTGGGGCAACGTCAGGTGGCCCGCAACGATCACGACCAGATCAGCGGCGCGTACTGCGGCATGGGCGTGTGCCAATGCTGCCTGGTCAAGATCGACGGTCGCCACAAGCGCCGCGCCTGCCAGACTTTGGTACGCCCCGGCATGCAGATCGAAACCCGGGTCAACCGCATCACCGAAACGGAGGCACCATGAGCCTCGATCCGGTGATTGTCGGCGGTGGGCCGGCGGGCATGGCCGCAGCCATTGAACTGGCCTCCCATGGCGTGCGCTGCACCTTGCTCGAAGAAGCGCCGCGCCTGGGTGGCGTGGTGTATCGCGGACCGTTGCGCGATGGCGTGCGCCTGGATTACCTGGGCCCGCGCTACAGCGAAGCCCTGGAGAAACTCCACCGTGAATTCCAGCAACACGCCGGCCTGATCGACGTGCGATTGAGCAGCCGTGTCATCGGTGCCGAAGGTTTCCGGGCGCTGATGCTGCTCGATGCCGACGAACGCCTGGGCGAGGTCGCCTATTCCCATCTGGTCCTGGCGGCCGGTTGTCATGAACGCAGCGTGCCGTTTCCTGGTTGGACCCTACCAGGCGTGATGATGCTTGGCGGCCTGCAATTGCAGATCAAGAGCGGTGTGGTCAAGCCGCCGAGCCCGGTGGTGATCGCTGGCACCGGTCCGTTGCTGCCACTGGTGGCTTGCCAACTGCACGCTTCGGGCGTGGCGGTGGCGGGGGTGTTTGAGGCCTGTGCGTTCGGCCGGATCGCCAAGGAAAGCCTGGCGTTGCTGAACAAGCCGCAACTGTTTCTCGAAGGCCTGAGCATGCTGGCCTACCTCAAGCTCAATCGTATTCCCGTGCGCTATGGCTGGGGCGTGGTGCAGGCTGACGGCGAGGGTGAGTTGAGCGTCGTTACCGTGGCGCCTTATTCCACGACCTGGGAACCCGATCTCAAACGCGCTGAACAGGTACCGGCCCAGACACTGGCAGTCGGCTACGGGTTTATCCCGCGGACTCAATTGAGCCAGCAGATGGGCCTGGAGCACGGTTTCAGCGACGACGGCTATTTGCGGGCCGTGTCCGATGCCTGGCAACAGAGCAGTGAAGCGCACATTCACCTGGCCGGCGACATGGGCGGGATTCGCGGCGGTGAAGCCGCCATGCTCAGTGGGCGCATCGCAGCGCTGTCGATCCTGATGCAACGCAACGTGCTGGATCCGTCCACGGCCATGGCGCGCCGCGAACGCTACCAGGCGCAACTGGACCGGATCATCCGCTTTCGTGCCGCCGTGGATCGCTACACCCAGCGTGGCGCCGGGCAAACCGCGTTGCCAGCCGCCGATACGGTGATCTGCCGCTGCGAGCACGCCACCCGCGCCGACATCGACCGGGCGCTGGAGCAAGGCGTGCAAGACATGGCCAGTCTGAAGATGCGCACCCGCGTGAGCATGGGCGATTGCCAGGGGCGGATGTGCGTCGGTTACTGCAGCGACCGCTTGCGCGAGGCCACCGGGCGTGCCGACGTAGGGTGGTTGCGGCCGCGTTTTCCCATCGATCCGATTCCCTTTTCAGCGTTCCAGAATGTCGGCATGGAGGCCGTTTCCCATGATTAAGGACTATGACGTGGTGATCGCCGGTGGCGGTGTGATCGGGGCCTCCTGTGCCTATCAACTGTCCAAGCGCAAACACCTGAAAGTCGCCCTGATCGACGCCAAGCGTCCCGGCAACGCGACCCGTGCGTCTGCCGGCGGCCTGTGGGCCATCGGCGAGTCGGTGGGCCTGGGCTGCGGGGTGATCTTCTTTCGCATGATGTCGGCCAACCGCAAGCGCCAGACCCAGGGCGCCGCCGTGGCGGTGGACGCCAGCACGCCACACATCCTGCCCCAGTCGTTCTTTGATTTCGCCTTGCAGTCCAACGCGATGTATCCGCAGTTGCACCGCGAGTTGATCGACAACCATGGCATGGATTTCAAGTTCGAGGAGACCGGGCTCAAGTTCGTGATCTACGACGATGAAGACCGTTTGTACGCCGAGCACATCGTCGCCTGCATTCCTCACCTGGCGGACCAGGTGCGCTGGCTTGACCAGGCTGCCCTGCGTGAGGCGGAGCCGAACGTCAGCCATGAAGCCTTAGGGGCGCTGGAGTTTCTCTGCGATCACCAGGTCAGCCCGTTCCGTCTGGCCGACGCCTACACCGAAGGCGCCCGGCAGAACGGCGTCGACCTGTTCTTCAACACCAGCGTGACCGAGGTGCTGCGCAGCGGTACGCGGGTGACAGGCGTGAAAACCGCCGAGGCGGGGACGTTCAACTGCCGGACCCTGATCAACGCAGCCGGTGCCTGGGCGGCGGACCTGAGTGAGCAGGCCACTGGCGTGCGGATTCCGGTCAAACCGGTCAAGGGGCAGATCCTGCTGACCGAGCGCATGCCGAAGATCCTCAACGGCTGCCTGACCACCAGCGACTGCTATGTGGCGCAGAAAGACAACGGTGAGATCCTCATTGGCAGCACCACCGAAGACAAAGGCTTCGACGTGACCACGACCTATCCCGAGATCGAAGGGCTGGTGCAAGGCGCGGTGCGGTGTATCCCGCAACTGGTCGACATCAACCTCAAGCGGACCTGGGCCGGCCTGCGCCCGGGGTCACCTGATGAATTGCCGATCCTGGGGCCGATGCGCGGGGTGCAAGGCTATCTCAATGCCTGTGGGCATTTCCGCACCGGCATCCTGACCTCGGCCATCACCGGGGTGCTGCTGGATAAGCTGGTGAACAACGAGCCATTGCCGGTGGACATCACGCCGTTCCTGGAAGCTCGCTTCGAGGTGGCGCCGACGGTTAAGCCCAAGGAAATGGAATTGGTCTGAGCAAATCCTGTGGGGGCTACAGAACCCGCATCCACCACAAAGTCCTGTGGGAGCGAGCTTGCTCGCGAAAGCGTCAGGTCAGCCAGCAGCAATGTTGACTGATACACCGCTATCGCGAGCAAGCTCGCTCCCACAGACACCGCGCTCGGCTGTTATTCCATCGGCGTACCGACAAACGCCTCCAACCCTTCGGCATAGGCCGTAAACGCGCTGATCAACGGGAACGGCTTGCCCTGCAGCTGGTCTGGCACCACCAGGTTGGTGAAACTCCAGGCCACTGCCACGGTGATGCCGGCCTGATCGAGTGTGCCATCAGTGCCCAACGGCTGCTTTTCCAGTTCCTGCTCCAGCATGCCATAAGCCGCCGCCAGTTGGCCTTCCACGCGTTCAACCCAGGGGGCGTGCTGGATCTCTGTCGGTCGCAGGTTGCGTTCGTAGTAGATCTGCACCGACTTCTCGCACGCCGCCATGGCCAAACCGATCAGGCGCAGTGCGCGCACCCGCTGCCCAAGGTCGGCCGGCATCAAGCTGTTTCCCGGCGCGGCCAGGGCCTCCAGGTACTCGATGATCAATGTGGAGTCCATCAGCACGTTGCCGTCGTCCAGCACCAGGGTCGGGGCCTTGACCACCGGGTTGATGCGCTGGAACTGTTCAAAATGCCTGAACACCGAAACGGGCTCTTGCTCCAGCTTAACCCCCAGGCATTTGGCGCAAATGGCGACGCGCCGCACATAGGGCGAGTCCAGCATGCCGATCAGTTTCATGACTTCTCCTTTAGAAAATCTTGTGGGTGTTAATCCTCGAACCCGACCTGTTCATGGATTTCATCCACCTTGAGTTCCAGTCGGTAAGCCACCGCGATGAACAACGCCTGGCACAGGCACAACGTGGCACTCAACGAACGGAAGGCGAACGAACTGCCTTCGTTGACCAGCAACACCGCGTTGGCCCGTTTGGCCAGCGGCGACAGGTTGCTGTCGGTGATAATCAGGGTCTTGGCCTGGTGGTGCTGGGCAATGCGCAGGCAGTGCTGGGTTTCCTTGCCATAGGGCGTGAAGCTGATGGCGATGACCAGGTCGTTGGCGCGCACGCTGCGCATCTGCTCGCGGTAACTGCCCCCCAGGCCGGACACCAGGTGAATGCGTTTATTGGTGTGTTGCAGGTTGTAGACCAGGTAATCGGCGACTGCGAACGAGCGGCGCACACCCACCACGTAGATGTTGTCGGCGTTGACCACCAGGTCCACGGCCTTTTCGAACGCCTGGTCGTCCAGCTCCAGCCCCAGGCGCTCGATGCCCGACAGGGTTGCGTTGACGCATTCGCGGGCCAGGTCGCCGCCGCTGGCTTTCTGCGACTTATTGGCGATCATGCTGCGGATGCGCTGCTGGTAGTTCTGCACCGGGGTGGTCTTGTGGGTGTAGGCCTCGCGGAACAACGCCTGCATTTCGCTGAACCCGCTGAAGCCGAAACGCTGGGAAAACCTGACGATGGCCGAGGGGTGCACTTCGCATTCCCGGGCGATGTCGCTGATACGGTCGACCATGATCCGGTCGCTCTGCTGGCTCATGTAGCTGGCAATGCGTTTGAGCTGGCGCGGCAGGCTTTCGTATTCATCGGTGATCAGTTGCAGCAGGCGCTCGGCATTGATCGGTGGGCTCGAGAGGGCGGGTTCGGACGCGCTCTCGGACGGCGCCGGCAGATCATCGGGGCGGGTCATAGAAAATCCTTCTGGCTTGTTCTTATAGGGCGGCCCGAAAAAGGCCGGCCCTCGACAATAGGTTGGCTGGTCGCAGTCTACAGCGTAGGCGCAGGGAAAATCATGGGTGGACAAATGTTGCAGCAGGTGCTGAAACGATGCACTGCGCCTGGCTCGCTTCGGTTAGGGCGCTCTGGAAAAAATATTCCACATTGAAAAATTATAGAATAATTATTGATTGTTGCGCGCCGCTCGTTTTAGTCTGCATTCACCAACAGCGTTGGCGCCGGTTCCGGTGACAAGCGCAGGCTGATAAAAATAACAGGAGCCAGCATGGGCCAGACTCGTTTTGCCAGTGGGCGTCAATTGGATGTGATCTGCCTGGGACGCCTGGGCGTGGACCTTTACGCGCAGCAAGTCGGCGCGCGCCTGGAGGATGTCGCAAGCTTCGCCAAGTACCTCGGTGGTTCGTCGGCCAACATCGCCTTCGGTACGGCACGCCTGGGGCTCCGGTCGGCGATGTTGAGCCGAGTAGGGGACGACCACATGGGCCGCTTCCTGGTGGAGTCCCTGGCGCGCGAAGGCTGCGACGTCAGTGGCATCAAGGTCGATCCCGAGCGCTTGACGGCCATGGTCTTGCTGGGGATCAAGGACCGGGAAACCTTTCCGCTGGTGTTCTACCGGGAAAATTGCGCCGACATGGCGTTGCGCACCGAAGACATCGATGAAACCTTCATTGCCTCCAGCAAGGCTTTGCTGATCACCGGCACCCATTTCTCTACCGATGGCGTCTACAAGACCAGTGTCCAGGCGCTGGATTACGCTCAGAAGCACAACGTCAAATGCGTGTTGGACATCGACTATCGGCCGGTGCTCTGGGGCCTGGCAGGCAAGGCTGACGGGGAAACCCGTTTTGTCGCCGACCAGAAGGTCAGTCAGCATGTGCAAGGCATTCTGCCGCGTTTCGACCTCATTGTTGGCACTGAAGAAGAATTCCTGATCGCCGGCGGCAGCGAAGACCTGCTGAGCGCTTTGCGCACCGTGCGCTCGCTGACGGCGGCGACCCTGGTGGTCAAGCTTGGCCCGCAAGGTTGCACGGTGATTCATGGCGCCATCCCGGCCCGCCTTGAAGACGGGGCCCTTTACCCTGGCGTCCGGGTCGAGGTCTTGAATGTATTAGGCGCCGGTGATGCATTCATGTCGGGGTTCCTCGCCGGTTGGCTGGAGGACGCCAGCGATGAGCGCTGCTGTCAGTTGGCCAATGCCTGCGGCGGCCTGGTGGTGTCGCGCCATGCCTGTGCCCCGGCGATGCCGACCCGGGCCGAGCTCGACTATTTATTCAAGAGCCCGGTGCCGATCACCCGGCCGGACCAGGATGTCGTGCTGCAACGGCTGCACCAGGTCAGCGTGCCCCGCAAGGCCTGGAAACAACTGTTTATCTTTGCTTTCGACCATCGCTGGCAACTGGTGGAGCTGGCCCAGAAGGGCGGCCGCGACCTGAGCTGCATCGGTGACCTCAAACAACTGTTCATCCAGGCGGTGGAGCGGGTCGAAGCCGACTTGCAACGCCAAGGCATCGAGGCCGACGTCGGTCTGTTGGCCGACCAACGCTTCGGCCAGGACTCGCTGAACGCTGCCACCGGACGTGGCTGGTGGGTGGCGCGGCCGGTGGAAGTGCAGGGTTCGCGGCCACTGGCGTTCGAACACGGGCGCTCCATTGGCAGCAACCTGATCGCCTGGCCACAGGAACAGATCATCAAGTGCCTGGTGCAGTTTCACCCTGATGACGAACCACTGCTGCGTCTGGAGCAGGAAGCGCAATTGATGGGGTTGTACAAGGCTTCCCAGGTCAGCGGCCATGAATTGCTGCTGGAAGTCATTGCGCCCAAGGATCATCCATCGCCGCACCCGGACGTGCTTTATCGTGCCCTCAAGCGCCTCTATAACCTGGGTATTTTTCCCGCGTGGTGGAAGATCGAAGCCCAGAGCGCGGAGGAATGGAAACAGCTCGATGAGCTGATCCAGCAACGCGACCCGTATTGCCGCGGCGTGGTCTTGCTGGGCCTCAATGCCCCGGCCGCCGTCCTGGCCGAAGGCTTCCGTCAGGCCAGCCAGAGCACCACCTGCCGCGGTTTTGCCGTGGGTCGCACGATCTTCCAGGAACCGAGCCGGGCCTGGCTGGCCGGGGAAATCGATGATGAAACGCTGATCCGGCAGGTGCAGGGCAGGTTTGTGGAGTTGATCGAGGCGTGGCGCAGTGCCCGTGCTTGATGTACAGGGCTTTTGTGCTCAGCGATTGCTTGCGCTGGACGCTGTAGGAGCTGGCGAAGCCTGCGATCTTTTGATCTTGATCGTTCGCTCTCGACTCAATTGGTATTGGAAAGATCGCAGCCTCGTTGCACTCGACAGCTCCTACAGGGCGCAGCCGAGCGGGAGCAATCTCTGGCCACAGGTGATCGGTTGAACATTAGAGACAACAATAAAAGGTGCAGCCATGCCCGCTATTCGAATTGGCATCAACCCGATTTCCTGGAGCAACGATGACTTGCCGTCGTTGGGCGGCGAGACGCCGTTGAGCACGGCGCTGAGTGAAGGCAAGGAAATCGGTTACGAAGGTTTTGAGCTCAACGGCAAGTTCCCCAAGGATGCCAAGGGTGTCGGCGATGTGCTGCGCCCCTATGACCTGGCGCTGGTCTCCGGTTGGTATTCCAGTCGCTTGGCCCGGCGTTCGGCGGCCGAAGAAATCGACGCGATCGCCAGTCACGTCGAACTGCTGGCACAGAACGGCGCCAAGGTGCTGGTCTATGGTGAAGTCGCCGATTCGATCCAGGGCCAGCGGATTGCGCTGATCGAGCGGCCGCGTTTCCATACCGATGGTGCCTGGCAAGCCTATGCCGACAAACTCACCGAACTGGCGCGCTTCACTTTGTCCCAAGGCGTGCGCCTGGCCTATCACCACCACATGGGCGCCTACGTCGAGTCGCCCTCGGACATCGACAAGCTGATGGCCCTGACCGGCAGCGAAGTGGGCCTGCTGTTCGACTCGGGCCACTGCTACATGGGCGGTGGCGAACCGTTGCAGGTGCTGCGCAAACACATTGAGCGGGTCTGCCATGTGCACTTCAAGGACGTGCGCAAACCGGTGGTGCAACTGGCGCGCAATAACCTCTGGAGCTTTCCCGACTGCATCATCAACGGCACCTTCACCGTGCCGGGGGATGGCGACATCGACTTCGCTGCGTTGCTCGATGTGCTGCTGGCCGGCGACTATCAAGGCTGGTTGGTGGTGGAGGCCGAGCAGGACCCGGCGGTAGCACCGAGTTATGCCTACGCCAAGAAGGGCTACGACACCCTGCGTGCCTTGCTGCAAGAAAGGAGCCCGTCATGAGCCTGTTGATCAAGAGCCATTCCAGCGGCCGAACCATGGTCCAGTTGCCGGCAGGTGAGCTGCAATACGTCGGGTTCGCCGCCTACCGCCTGAGCCTCGGCGAAACCCTGCCGGTGGCCGCCGGTGACAAGGAGCTGTGCCTGGTGCTGCTCAGTGGTCGCATCGGCCTCAAGGGCGAAGCACCGGGGCAGGGGGCCTTCGATTGGGACAACCTCGGTGATCGCCAGTCGGTGTTCGAGGACAAGTCACCGTATGCCGCTTACCTGCCGCCCGGCAGCCAGGCCCAGGTCACCGCGTTGAGCGATGTACAGATTGCCGTGTGCGCCGCGCCGGGGTCTGCGCAGAACAGTTATGGCCCACGGTTGATCCGCCCGGACAGCATCAAGCGCAGCGTGCGCGGCAAGGGCGCCAACACCCGTTATGTCTGCGACATCCTGCCGGACAGCGAACCGGCCCATTCACTGCTGGTGGTGGAAGTGCGTACGCCGTCGGGGCACTCGTCGAGCTACCCGCCGCACAAGCACGACACCGACGACCTGCCGCACCAGAGCTTCCTGGAGGAAACCTATTACCACCAGGTCAACCCGTCCCAAGGCTTCGTGTTCCAGCGGGTCTACACCGACGACCGCTGCATCGACCAGGCCATGGCCGTGGAGAACAGCGACCTGGTGGTCGTGCCCAAGGGCTATCACCCGGTCAGCGTGCCCTACGGTTACGAGTCGTATTACCTGAACGTCATGGCCGGACCGAAGCGGGTCTGGCAGTTCCATAACGATCCGCAGCACAGCTGGCTGCTGGACCTCTGATTTCCAACATTCGCACGGAGAACAAGAACAATGAGTGACGCCCCGGTAGTAGGCCATTACCTCAACGGCCACGTGCAGGACCGCGACAGCACGCGGTTTAGCAATGTCTTCAACCCGGCCACCGGCGCGGTGCAGGCCCGGGTGGCCCTGGCCGAGCGGGGCACCGTCGACGCGGCAGTGGCCTCGGCGCTGGCGGCGTTCCCGGCCTGGTCCGAGCAGTCGTCATTGCGTCGCTCGCGGGTGATGTTCAAGTTCAAGGAGCTGCTGGACCGTCACCACGACGAACTGGCGCAGATCATCAGCCGTGAACACGGCAAGGTGCTGTCCGATGCCCACGGCGAAGTCACCCGTGGCATCGAGATTGTCGAATACGCCTGCGGTGCGCCGAACCTGCTCAAGACCGATTTCAGCGACAACATCGGTGGCGGCATCGACAACTGGAACCTGCGCCAACCCCTGGGCGTTTGCGCCGGCGTCACGCCGTTCAACTTCCCGGTGATGGTGCCGTTGTGGATGATTCCCCTGGCGCTGGTCGCCGGCAACTGCTTCATCCTCAAGCCTTCGGAACGCGATCCGTCCGCCAGTTTGCTGATGGCCCGTTTGCTGACCGAAGCCGGCTTGCCGGACGGTGTGTTCAACGTGGTCCAGGGCAACAAGGTGGCGGTGGATGCACTGTTGCAGCACCCGGACATCGAAGCGATTTCCTTTGTCGGCTCAACGCCAATTGCCGAGTACATCCACCAGCAGGGCACGGCGCACGGCAAGCGTGTGCAGGCTTTGGGCGGGGCCAAGAACCACATGATCGTCATGCCAGACGCCGACCTCGACCAAGCGGCGGATGCCTTGATCGGTGCCGCCTACGGCTCGGCCGGTGAGCGCTGCATGGCGATTTCCATTGCCGTGGCAGTGGGTGATGTGGGCGATGAATTGATTGCCAAACTGTTGCCCCGAATAGACCAACTGAAGATCGGCAACGGTCAGCAGCCCGGCACCGACATGGGGCCGCTGGTCACCGCCGAGCACAAGGCCAAGGTCGAAGGCTTCATCGACGCCGGCGTGGCCGAGGGCGCTCGGCTGATCGTCGATGGCCGTGGTTTCAAGGTGCCCGGGGCCGAGCAGGGCTTCTTTGTCGGCGCGACGCTGTTCGACCAGGTCACCACCGAGATGAGCATCTACCAGCAAGAAATTTTCGGCCCGGTGCTGGGGATCGTTCGCGTACCGGATTTCGCCACGGCGGTGGCGCTGATCAACGCCCATGAGTTCGGCAACGGTGTGTCGTGCTTCACCCGTGACGGCGGCATTGCCCGGGCGTTCGCCCGCAGCATCAAGGTCGGCATGGTGGGCATCAACGTGCCGATTCCGGTGCCCATGGCCTGGCACTCCTTTGGTGGTTGGAAGCGTTCGTTGTTTGGCGATCACCATGCCTACGGTGAAGAAGGCCTACGCTTTTACAGCCGCTACAAAAGCGTGATGCAGCGCTGGCCCGACAGCATCGCCAAGGGGCCTGAGTTCAGCATGCCGACGGCCCAATAACCTTTTTTATGAGTGCCGGAGGGAGAACAACAATGAACAAACCCCTGCGTTTTGCCTTGAACCGAATGGTTGCGCCACGCTTGTCACTGCCCGCATTCATCGACCTGGCCCTGGCATTGAAAACCGACGCCATCGAGATCCGCAACGATCTGAAGGGCGTCGAGATCGAAGACGGCATGCCGCCGGCCCGGGTGCGCGAGTTGTGCGAGGCGCGCGGCATCAAGGTGCTGTCGATCAACGCCCTGTACCCCTTTGACGTGTGGAACGAAGAGCGGCGTGTCCAGGCCGTGCGGTTGGCCGATTACGCCCGTGAATGCGGCGCCGAGGGGCTGGTGATGTGCCCGCTCAATGATCGCGCCGACCTGCGCAGCGAGGCTGAACGCGCGGCGGGGCTGCGTACGGCCCTTAGTGAGCTGGCCCCGATCCTGCGCGCCTTCGGCATCTACGGGTTCATTGAACCCCTGGGTTTCGAAGAGTGCTCGTTGCGCCGCAAGCGCACGGCGGTGGAAGCGATCAAGAGCATTGGCGGGCTGGATGTGTTCCGCCTGGTGCATGACACCTTTCACCATCATTTAGCGGGCGAGCAGGCGTTCTTCCCCGAGCTGACCGGGCTGGTGCACATCTCCGGCGTCGAGGATGCCCAGGCGCCGCTGGCGACGATCCGCGACGGCCACCGGGTGCTGGTGGGCGAGGCCGACATCCTCGGCAACGCCGTACAGATCCAGGCGTTGCGGGCCGGAGGCTACGAGGGCTACCTGTCTTTCGAACCGTTCGCCGAGAGCGTCCATGACCTAGTCGACATCCGCCAGGCGTTGGGGGCGAGCATGAACCATCTGCAAAGCTCACAGGCATGACACCGTTATCAAAATGATGAAGCCCTCCTGTGGGAGCGAGCCTGCTCGCGATGGCGGTAGCACATTCAACGCATAGGCGCCTGACACACCGCTATCGCGAGCAGGCTCGCTCCCACAGTGGACTGAGTCAGCCGCAAATTTGCATTCCAGACAAGGTGCAAGCATGACCACAACACGACTGACCATGGCCCAGGCCCTGGTGAAATTCCTCGATAACCAGTACATCGAGGTCGATGGCGTCCAGAGCAAGTTCGTCGCCGGGGTCTTTACCATTTTCGGCCACGGCAATGTGCTGGGCCTGGGCCAGGCGCTGGAGCAGGACAGCGGCGACCTGGTGGTTCACCAGGGTCGTAACGAGCAAGGCATGGCCCATGCCGCCATCGGTTTTGCCAAGCAGCATCTGCGGCGCAAGATCTACGCCTGCAGCTCGTCGGTGGGGCCCGGTGCGGCGAACATGCTGACCGCCGCAGCCACCGCGACGGCCAACCGTATCCCATTGCTGTTGTTGCCCGGCGACGTCTACGCCAGTCGTCAGCCGGACCCGGTGCTGCAACAGATCGAGCAGTTCCACGACCTGAGCATCAGCACCAACGATGCCTTCAAGGCTGTGAGCAAGTACTGGGATCGCATCAACCGCCCCGAGCAACTGATGACCGCTGCGATCCATGCGATGCGCGTACTGACCGACCCGGCCGAAACCGGCGCGGTGACCCTGGCTTTGCCCCAGGACGTACAGGCCGAAGCCTACGATTACCCGGATTACTTCCTGCAAAAGCGTGTCCATCGCATCGACCGTCGTCCGGCCACCGAGGCGATGCTCGGTGATGCCCTGACGCTGCTCAAGGGCAAGCGCCAGCCGTTGATTATTTGTGGCGGCGGCGTGCGCTACGCCGGGGCCAACGCCGCGTTGCAGGCCTTTGCCGAGCGCTTCGATATTCCGTTCGCCGAGACCCAGGCGGGCAAGAGCGCGGTGGTGTCCAGTCATCCGCTGAACGTCGGCGGCGTCGGTGAAACCGGTTGTCTGGCGGCAAACCTGCTGGCCAAGAAAGCCGACCTGATCATCGGCATTGGCACCCGCTACAGTGATTTCACCACGGCATCGAAATGGCTGTTTCAGCACCCCGATGTGCAGTTCCTCAATCTCAACATCAGCCCCTGCGATGCCTTGAAGCTCGACGGCGTGCAACTGCTGGCCGACGCCCGTTCGGGGCTGGAGGCACTGTCTGCCGCGATGGGCGACTATCGCGCCGAATGGGGCGCACAGATCGCCGATGCCAAGGCCCAGCTCGACGCGGAAGTGGACCGGATCTATCAGGCGGACTTCCAGACCGAGGATTTTGTCCCGCAAATCAACGACCACATGGACCCGGCGGTGTTTCGCGAATTCATCGAGCTCACCGGTTCCTGCCTGACCCAGAGCCGCGTGCTCGGCACCCTCAACCAAAACCTGGCGGATGACGCCATCATCGTCGCCGCGGCTGGCAGCCTGCCCGGCGACTTGCAGCGCAGTTGGCGCAGCAAGGGGGAGAACACCTATCACGTCGAGTACGGTTATTCGTGCATGGGCTACGAGGTGAATGCGGCGCTGGGGGTGAAACTCGCCGAGCCCGACAAAGAGGTCTATGCGTTGGTGGGCGATGGTTCCTACATGATGTTGCACTCGGAGCTGGCGACCTCGATTCAGGAACGCCGCAAGATCAATGTGGTGCTGCTGGACAACATGACGTTCGGTTGCATCAACAACCTGCAAATGGAACACGGCATGGACAGCTTCGGCACCGAGTTCCGCTTTCGCAACCCGGACACCGGCAAGCTCGACGGCGGTTTCGTGCCGGTGGACTTCGCCATGAGCGCCGCGGCCTACGGCTGCAAGACCTACAAGGTCAAGACCCTCGACGAGCTGCGCGCGGCCCTGGCCGATGCGCGGCGCCAGAGCGTCTCGACGCTGATCGACATCAAGGTCCTGCCCAAGACCATGATCCACAAGTACCTGTCGTGGTGGCGAGTCGGCGTGGCGCAAGTCTCCACCAGCGCCCGCACCGATGCAGTCGCCAAGACCCTCAATGAACGACTGGCCAAGGCCCGTCAGTACTGATTGCCCCAACAATACGAAAGGAGTTCTCTACATGTCTTTGAAGCTGGGCGTCATCGGCACCGGGGCCATCGGCCAGGACCATATCCGTCGTTGCAGCCAGACCTTGCTCAACAGTCAGGTGGTGGCGGTGACCGATATCAACTTGCCACAAGCGGCCAAGGTCGTTGCCGATCTCAAGCTGACCGCTGAGGTTTACCCCGACGGTCACGCGTTGATCAAGGCGCCGGACGTGGAGGCAATCCTAGTCACCTCCTGGGGCCCGAGCCACGAAGAATTCGTGCTGGCGGCGATTGCGGCGGGCAAACCGGTGTTCTGTGAAAAACCCCTGGCGGTCACAGCCGAAGGCTGCCGCAAGATCGTCGAGGCCGAAGTGGCCCACGGCAAGCGCCTGGTGCAGGTCGGCTTCATGCGCCCTTACGATGAAGGCTATCGCGCGCTCAAGGCGGTGCTCGACAGCGGCCAGATCGGTGAACCGCTGATGCTGCATTGCGCCCACCGCAACCCGAGCGTGGGCGAGAACTACAAGACCGACATGGCGATCACCGACACCTTGATCCATGAGCTGGATGTGTTGCGCTGGCTGCTGGCCGATGACTACGTCTCGGTGCAAGTGGTGTTTCCACGCAAGACCAGCAAGGCCCTGGCCCACTTGCGTGACCCGCAGATCGTCTTGCTGGAAACCGCCAGGGGCACGCGCATCGACGTCGAAGTGTTCGTCAACTGCCAGTACGGCTACGATATCCAGTGCGAAGTGGTGGGGGAGACCGGCATCGCCAGGCTCCCGGAGCCCTCCCAGGTGCAATTGCGCAGTGGCGCCAAGTTGTCCAATGCGATCCTGATGGACTGGAAGGACCGCTTCATCGCGGCCTACGACGTCGAATTGCAGGCCTTCATCGACGGCGTGCGCGCCGGGCAAGTGGGTGGGCCGTCGGCCTGGGATGGTTTTGCCGCCGCCGTGGCGGCGGATGCCTGTGTGGCAGCGCAGCAGAGCGGGCAGATCGTCAAGGTCGACCTGCCCGAGCGCCCGCGCTTCTACGGCTGACCACATTTCTCCTTTGGGGATGCGGTCAAATTGTGGGAGCGAGCCTGCTCGCGATAGCGGTGGGCCAGTCAACACCGATGCAAGCCGATCCGACGCTATCGCGAGCAGGCTCGCTCCCACAGGGTAGTGGTGTGTATTCAATGACTTTCAAGGAGCTTTCATGCGAATCGGACTAGTCGGCTACGGCAAAGGGGGGCGTTTTTTTCATGCGCCGCTGATCAGCAGTCTGCCCGGGGCTACGTTCGTCGGGGTGGTGACCCGGTCTGCCGAGCGGCGCCAGCAACTGGCGAGTGATTATCCGCGCGTCCACGCCTTCGACTCTCTCGAACAACTGGTCGCTGCGGGCGTTGATGCGGTGGTGGTGTCCACGCCGCTGGAAGGTCGTCCGGAGGTGGTGATGCAAGCCATTGACCTCGGCGTGGCGGTGGTCAGCGACAAGCCTTTTGCCTGGGATGCAGCGCAGGCCGAGGCGATAGTGGTGGCCGCAGAACAACACAAGGTGCCATTGAGCGTGTACCAGAACCGCCGTTGGGATTCGGATTTCCTGACGCTGCGCAAGCTGCTGGCGTCCGGCGCCCTGGGGCAGGTCATTCGTTTTGAATCCAGCGTCGAGCGCTATTCGCCGACTTCGGTCGGCAAAGGCAGTGGTGGTGGGTTCCTGCGCGACTTGGGCAGCCACTTGGTAGACCAGGCGCTGCAACTGTTCGGGCCGGTGGAACAGGTCTACGCCGAGCTGGACTACCGGCAGCCTGACCAGGTGTTCGACAACGGCTTCTTCATGTCCTTGACCCATGCCAGTGGTGTGATTTCTCACTTGAGCGGCAACTGTATGCAGCACGCAGCACGCCCGCGCTTTCGGGTCAACGGCACCCTGGGCTGCTATACCGTCGAAGGCCTGGACGGGCAAGAGGCCCAGGCGCTGGCAGGCTTGAGCCCGGCGACCGAGGGTGAACGCTGGGGGGCTGAAGAGCATCGGCGCTGGGGCTGGTTCGAACACGGCACCGAGCGCGAGCGGGTGACCTCGGAGCGTGGCTGCTGGCTGGCGTTCTACCAACACCTGCAAACCGCGTTGCAGGGCGCTGGCCCGCTGCCGGTGGAGGCCCGTGATGCACTGGCGACCACGCGCATCCTTGATGCTGCCAGGCTGAGTGCCGAGCAGGGCGAAGTGGTGCGATTGTCCACGCCGGTTGGCCATGGAATGAAAAACGAATAAAATTCTAAAATTTGTTGATATAGAAAATATTTTCCAATAAAGTCGATTCCAGGTTACCGACAATCCTGTCTGTCTCCCCGCCAAGCCAGCCTTGACCGGATGACTGACGAAACAAAAACAAGAAACACAGCTAGGTACCGTCGATGAAAACCTTCAGCTGCTCTGCGTTTCACCTGCCACATCTGCTGCGCCTGTCCGCAGTCCTTCCCCTGTTCGAATCCCTGTGTATCCAGCGTAAGGGCACCGTGGTGTGTTGCATGCCCGGCGCGCCCATCGTGCGCTTGCCCCGTTCCTGATCCGTCACGCCTTATCCATAAAACCAACAAAAAAGTGGAGAAAGACCGTTCATGAAGACCAAGACCCGTATCGCCTCGCTGGCCCTGTCGTTGATGCTCACCAGCGGCGCTGCCCTGGCGGACCTGAGGATCGGCGTCAGCATGTCCCAGTTCGATGACACCTGGCTGACTTACCTGCGCGAATCCATGGACAAGAAAGCCAAATCCCTGCCGGATGGCGTCACCCTCCAGTTCGAAGACGCGCGCAGTGACGTGGTCAAGCAACTGAGCCAGGTGGAAAGCTTCATCAGCCAGAAGGTCGATGCGCTCATCGTCAACCCGGTGGACACCGCCGCGACCCAGCGCATCACCAAGGCCGCCGTGGCCGCTGGTATCCCTCTGGTGTACGTCAACCGCCGTCCGGATGATCCGACGTTGCCAGAAGGTGTGGTTACCGTGGCATCCGATGACCTGGAAGCGGGCCGCATGCAGATGCAATACCTGGCCGACAAGATGGGCGGCAAGGGCGACATCGTGATCCTGCTGGGCGACCTCGCCAATAACTCCACCACCAACCGCACCAAGGGTGTCAAGGAGGTGCTGGCCAAATACCCTGACATCAAGATCGAGCAGGAGCAGACGGGCACCTGGTCCCGGGACAGGGGCATGACCCTGGTCAACGACTGGCTGACCCAGGGCCGCGATTTCAATGCCGTGGTGTCCAACAACGACGAGATGGCCATCGGCGCCGCCATGGCCCTCAAACAAGCGGGCACCAAGAAGGGCAGCGTATTGATTGCCGGGGTCGATGGCACACCGGACGGCTTGAACGCCATCAAGAAAGGCGACATGACCGTCTCGGTGTTCCAGGACGCCAAGGGCCAGGCCGACGGCTCGATCGATACGGCCGTGAAAATGGTCAAGAACCAACCGGTCGAACAGTCCGTCTGGGTGCCGTATCGCCTGATCACGCCGGAAAACGTCGATCAGTTCAAGTGACGTTTGACGCACCGGTCCCACCACAACAATAAACAGGCAAGGTTGTAACGCCGACCTTGCCGAGGGAGTACCTGATCATGTTCGCTTCAGCGACTGCTTCGAGCGCCCCGGCGATGACTTTCCGGCCGGACGTAATACCTGATGAACCGTACCTGCTGGAAGTCGTCGATGTCAGCAAAGGCTTTCCCGGCGTGGTGGCCCTGACCGATGTACAACTGCGGGTACGCCCCGGTTCCGTGCTGGCCCTGATGGGCGAGAATGGCGCGGGCAAATCCACCTTGATGAAGATCATCGCCGGTATCTACCAGCCGGACGCCGGCGAACTGCGCCTGCGCGGCAAGCCGGTGACGTTCGACACGCCGCTGGCGGCGTTGCAGGCCGGTATCGCGATGATCCATCAGGAACTGAACCTGATGCCCCATATGAGCATCGCCGAAAACATCTGGATCGGTCGCGAGCAGCTCAACGGTCTGCACATGGTCGACCATGGTGAGATGCATCGCTGCACCGCCCGGCTGCTGGAGCGCCTGCGCATCAACCTCGACCCTGAGGAGCAGGTGGGCAACCTGAGCATCGCCGAGCGGCAGATGGTGGAGATTGCCAAGGCCGTGTCCTACGACTCCGACATCCTGATCATGGACGAGCCGACCTCGGCTATTACCGAGACTGAAGTCGCCCACCTGTTCTCGATCATTGCCGACCTCAAGTCCCAGGGGAAGGGCATCATCTACATCACCCATAAAATGAACGAAGTGTTCGCCATCGCTGACGAAGTGGCAGTGTTTCGCGACGGCGCCTATATCGGCCTGCAACGGGCCGACAGCATGGACGGCGACAGCCTGATTTCGATGATGGTCGGGCGTGAATTGAGCCAGTTGTTCCCGGTGCGGGAGCAACCCATCGGCGACTTGATGCTGTCGGTGCGCGACCTGAGCCTGGACGGCATCTTCCAGGGCGTGTCCTTCGACCTGCATGCCGGGGAGATACTGGGCATCGCCGGGCTGATGGGCTCGGGCCGGACCAACGTGGCCGAGGCGATTTTCGGCGTGACCCCGAGTACCGGTGGCGAAATCCTGCTGGACGGCCAACCGGTGCGTATCAGCGACCCGCACATGGCCATCGAGAAAGGCTTCGCGCTGTTGACCGAGGACCGCAAGCTCAGTGGCCTGTTCCCGTGCCTGTCGGTGCTGGAAAACATGGAGATGGCCGTGCTGCCCCATTACGTCGGCAACGGCTTCATCCAGCAGAAAGCCCTGCGCGCCTTGTGTGAAGACATGTGCAAGAAGCTGCGGGTCAAGACCCCGTCGCTGGAACAGTGCATCGACACTTTGTCTGGCGGCAACCAGCAGAAAGCGCTGCTGGCCCGCTGGCTGATGACCAACCCGCGCATCCTGATCCTCGACGAACCGACCCGTGGCATCGATGTCGGTGCCAAGGCCGAGATCTACCGGCTGATTTCCTACCTCGCCAGCGAAGGCATGGCGGTGATCATGATTTCCTCGGAACTGCCGGAAGTACTGGGCATGAGCGACCGGGTCATGGTGATGCACGAAGGTGACCTGATGGGCACCCTCGACCGCAGCGAAGCGACCCAGGAACGCGTCATGCAATTGGCCTCGGGCCTGTCCTGATGCCCGTCAGTCCAGATAAAAAAGGTGAATGGTTATGAACGCGATACTGGAAAACAAACCCGCGGCAGCACCGGCCAGGGCGCGCCGGCGACTGCCGACGGAACTGAGTATCTTCCTGGTGCTGATCGGCATCGGCCTGGTCTTCGAGATGTTCGGCTGGATCGTGCGCGACCAGAGTTTCCTGATGAACTCCCAGCGCCTGGTGCTGATGATCCTGCAAGTGTCGATCATCGGCCTGCTGGCCATCGGTGTGACCCAGGTGATCATCACCACGGGTATCGACTTGTCGTCCGGCTCGGTGCTGGCGCTGTCGGCCATGATTGCCGCCAGCCTGGCCCAGACTTCTGACTTCTCCCGGGCGGTGTTTCCCTCCTTGACGGACTTGCCGGTGTGGATACCGGTGGTGGTGGGGCTCGGCGTAGGGCTGCTGGCCGGGGCGATCAACGGCAGTATCATCGCCATTACCGGTATTCCGCCGTTCATTGCCACTCTCGGCATGATGGTCTCGGCCCGTGGCCTGGCGCGCTACTACACCGAAGGCCAACCGGTGAGCATGTTGTCCGACTCCTATACGGCCATTGGGCATGGCGCGATGCCAGTGATCATCTTCCTGGTGGTGGCGGTGATCTTCCACATCGCCCTGCGCTACACCAAGTATGGCAAGTACACCTACGCCATTGGCGGCAACATGCAGGCGGCGCGCACATCAGGCATCAACGTCAAGCGCCACCTGGTGATCGTCTACAGTATTGCCGGGTTGCTGGCGGGGTTAGCCGGCGTGGTGGCCTCGGCGCGGGCGGCGACCGGGCAGGCGGGCATGGGCATGTCCTATGAACTGGACGCGATTGCCGCGGCCGTGATTGGCGGCACCAGCCTGGCGGGTGGGGTGGGGCGCATCACCGGGACCGTGATCGGGGCACTGATCCTTGGGGTGATGGCCAGCGGTTTTACCTTCGTCGGTGTCGATGCCTACATCCAGGACATCATCAAAGGCCTGATCATCGTGGTGGCGGTGGTCATCGACCAGTACCGCAACAAGCGCAAACTCAAGCGCTGATGCCCAAGAAAGTTGCGACAGAGCGCCACGCCTGACCCGCGTGGCGTTGCCATTTGTCTTCTTAATACAGCAATTGCACCGAATTTCTTGTTATAAACGCACTCCGATGACTGCCAAAAGCCTGTCAGGGAACATTTGAAGGGGTTGTCGGACATTTTCCCTATGTTTTCAGTTGCTGAGGCCTCGACTCGGCCTTAGACTGCCGCCCCTCGTAAATTGAGTGCCAGGTGGCGCTTGGAATAGACGGCGCCTTCCTGATGAGCGTGGCAGCTACGCTGCGGGACGCTCCATAATTCGCCTTAATGCACGTTTTTTTATAGAGATATCAATGACAAAGGAAAAGTTGCTGGCCATGCCGGCGGATGACTACATGAATGCCGAGCAGCTGGCTTTCTTCACCAAGCTGTTGCAGAACATGAAAGTCGAAACCCACGAGCGCATCGAACAGAACCGAATCGCCATTGAGAGCCTGGACACCCCGGCTGACCCGGCGGACGCTGCTTCCGTAGAAGAAGAGCGTACCTGGCTGGTCAACGCCATCGATCGCGACCAGCGCATGCTGCCTCAGTTGGAGCAGGCTCTGGACCGCATCAACGACGACAGCTTCGGCTGGTGCGACGACAGCGGCGAGCCGATCGGCCTCAAGCGCCTGCTGATCAGCCCGACCACCAAGTACTGCATTGAAGCCCAGGAACGTCACGAACAGATCGACAAGCACCAGCGTCAGGCCTGATTCGGGTTTTCCCAAAAAGATCGCGACCTTTTGACGAAGGCCGCGATCTTTTGCTTTAGCCCGTGCTCGTTCGTCTACTCCCGTTGATCTGCTGCAAGAACGCGACTAATGGACCATGGATAATGGCTCTGTAGTGGCGTTTAATGCAGTCATAACAACGAGAGTGTGGGTGACGAACATGGCGACAGACGGAACGCTGACAGGTGCAGTGCCGGCCTCGGTACCTGAGACAAAACGCACGGCGCGCTGGCTGACGCCGACCTTGCAGAGTCTCGCCCTGGCATTGCTGCTGTGCGGCATGGCCCTGGGCGGCTGGTCGCTGTACCTGGGCCTGCCACTGGTCATGCTCATCGTCTGGTTGCCGCGCCTGCGTTCGCGCGTGGCCGCGGTGCCTGCACCCGCGACGGACACGCTGGCCGAGCTGACCCGCGACCTGTCCTATACCACCAGCCATAACGCGCTGTCAGCGGCCGGCGTCGCCTATTCGGTCAAGCAACTGGCCGGCAAGGTCCAGTCCCAACTCGACGCGGCGGCGCAGATCGTCGGCAATGCCGAGTCGATGATCGCCACCGAACAGGCCACTTCGCAACTCAGCCAGCAAGCCCTGGGCGCCGCCAGCGAGGCCCATCGCAGCAGTGTGGCCGGGCGCAGCGAGCTGGTGGAATCGATCAGCCGCATGCACCAGCTCAGCCAGCGCGCAAACGACAGTCGCGAGTTGATCGAGGCCTTGAGCGTACGCAGCGATGAAATCCAGCGGGTCAGCCTGGTGATCCAGTCGATCGCCAGCCAGACCAACCTGCTGGCGCTGAACGCGGCCATCGAGGCGGCACGGGCCGGTGAGCATGGCCGTGGGTTCGCGGTGGTGGCCGATGAAGTTCGTGGCCTGGCCGGGCGCACGGCTGCGGCAACTGGCGAAGTCGGGGTGATGGTGGCCGACATCCAGCAACGCACCGCCCAGGTGGTGGAGCAGATCCGTCAACTGGCCGCTGACCTGGACATTGGCGTGCAGCAGGTCGAGCACACCGGCGAGCATCTGGAAAACATCGCTCGGCTCGCCGCCGGCGTCGAAACCCAGGTCAGTGCCATCGCCCAAGGCACCGACACCAATCGCGAACAACTCGACAGCCTGTTCCACGCCATTGAGCAGATGCGCGGCGACCTGTCCATCAGCGACCAGCAGACCCAGCGCCTGGCCGAGGCGGCCGTGCAAATGGAGGGCCAGGCCGAAACCATCAGCGAACGCCTGGCGGAGGTGGGCCTCGACGATTATCACCAACGGGTCTACGACCTGGCCCGGGAAGGCGCGAGCCAGATCGCCGCGCAGTTCGAAGCCGATATCGACCAGGGCCGTGTCAGCCTGGAGGACCTGTTCGACCGTAACTACCAGCCCATCCCCAATACCCAGCCGGCCAAATACCAGACCCGCTTCGACCGCTACACCGACCAGGTCCTGCCGGCGATTCAAGAGCCCTTGCTTGCCCGACATGAGGGCCTGGTGTTTGCGATTGCCTGCACCCAACAGGGCTACGTGCCGACCCATAACAAAGTCTTCAGCCAGCCGCTGACCGGCGATCCCCAGGTGGACACGCTGAATAGCCGCACCAAGCGCAAGTTCTCCGATCGCACCGGAATCCGCTGTGGCAGCCACCAGCAACCTGTACTGCTCCAGACCTACACACGCGACACGGGCGAGTTAATGCACGACCTTTCCGTACCGATCATGCTCAAGGGGCGTCACTGGGGTGGCTTGCGGTTGGGCTACAAACCGGAGAAACCGCGTTAGCCCTCAACGCCACTGATATGGCTGTGGGGGCAAGCCTTGCTCCCACAGATAAATCCCCTCGCCACAGTAGCGGTGACGCACTCGGCCAATGGCCCTTGCCGCTACTTGCCGCCGTGCAGACGCACGTTCAGCTGATCCACCAGCACTGCTTCTTCGCCGTCGGCGAGCAGCCATTCCCGGAGCAGGTCTTTTTGCTGGTCCGACCAGAAATTGGCCTCCACCAGCTTGATCTCCGGGGCCAGCGGGTGGGCGATGATGAAGTCGTCAATGGCCGTGCCGTCGCAGGTCAGGCCCAGTTGGTCGAACAGGGTCTTGAGTTCGTGGGAAGGTTGTTCCATGGGAGTCTCCTTTGGGCGGGGCGCCGTCGTGGCGCCTCGGTGCTTCCCTTTATCTGAGGCAAGCGCTCATCAGGAGTTCGATCGGACTCAGGCTTTCAGGGCCCCTTCGTCCACGGCGGCCTTCAACGTCTTGGCCGCTTCCCTGGCAGCCTCGGCAGCGATCTCCGCGGTCTTGAACCAGCGATCCTTCTCCACCTGGTGGCAACTGACGGTGGTCAAGGGTGGCTTGGCGCGCATCACAATGACGGCCTGGAACTCGCCTTCGACTTCTCTGGCTTCGCCCCGGATAAAAAATTCGCCGATATCAAATTCCGTCACGTCGCGCCTTCTCCTCGAAGTCATACTATGGGTGCGCGATCCGCCGATGGGCGACGGTTTCGCTGGGCGGGCAGTATGGCAGCAGTTGCCCGTCGATGGCTGAGTTAAGTCATCGACGGTCGTATTTGAGCTCAGGCGCTGCGTTCGAGACGCCTGGCCAGGTAGCAGGCTTCGTTATGGTCGGTTCGGAATCCTCTTACACGTCCAGTCGATGTTTCCTCAATGTGAAAAAAACACTTGCCCGCCAAAACGACCCGATAGCGTGGCTGTGTTAACGAAATGGGCAGGCAATCGACCCCGTCAAAGGTGTCGGCTGTATCAACGATGCAAGGTGGAAAGGGGGGGGATAGGGTTGTGAAAGAGGCCATGTGAATTCCTTTTCTATGGTTTACCGACGAATTGTCGGGTACTTCGAGTAGTCTCCACGCCTTCGGCTGCTCTAGAATCGGCAGTGTCGTGTGGACGGCTGCGGCTATCTAAAGCAATTTTTTTTGCGCTCGATGTCAGAAAAATGCTTTTTTAAGTGAGAAATTTCCCTAAAGTTAGTAGTCCCATCTTTTCCGATGCTCAGAGTGGCTTTTTCCTTCAACCTCTGGCGACCCTCCGGGAAAGACGGCGAGAGCGGCAACCTTTAGTCTGCTCTCGGCCCGGGACAGGGCGCGCCGTTCACTTCGAAGTTCAGTTACAGGTCCATTACGACACTACAGTCGGTACGGGTTCTCGTGCTCCGTCCTTTCCGGGGGGCGGGCCTTTTTCAAAGATGGGGATGTTTCCTTGGCAGTAAGTAATCTCGACATGCATGCGTTATTCGTACTTGGTGACCTGCGGGCAAAACTGGTCAAACTCTTCCAGTCACGTTTCGTCTACATCACCGAGCAGACCGCCGAAGGTATTTATGTCGCCGAAATCGACACCGAGTCGGCCCTGGTGGTCGATGACAAGCCCAGGCTAGAACTCAAGGTCGGTGATCATTTTCGCGCAGCGGTGTTGCCCAGCCGCGAAGGTGGCAAGTTTGAAATCCGCTTTCGCGAAATCAAGCTGACGGTCTATGGCCTTGGCGATTACGCCTTCGTCACGACCCCCGGTGGTCAGGCAATCCTGTTCAAGGAAGGCCACAGCGTGGTGACCGTGTTTGCGGCCACCGAACAGTTGCAGGAAGGCTTGACCAAGACCCTGAAGGCGGTCACCGCCAAGGCCGCCAAGTGGCGCAAGGGCGAACTGGTGACCTTCAAGGCCAGCGAGTGATCGCGTCAGACCGCTCAAAAGCGTGTAGGCATCGGGCTTGTGAGGGCTGTGTGCCCAAACCGCTGACAGTTTCGCAAGATATCGCTGGAACCTCGGCTACAGTCAATTGACTGAATTATTCAGGGCTTGCGTTCGCTGACGCAGGGCCGTTCAGCTATTGCTGTATCTGGCATGAGGTGCAAAGCATGAAACGAGTTCGACAGTGGCTGGCTGCCTGGGCCACCTTCGCGGTGTTGGTTTCACCCCTTCCGGCGTCGGCTGCCACGGCGCCGATCCACTTTGCCGACTTGAACTGGGAAAGTGGCAGCCTGATCACCGATATCCTGCGGATCATCGTCGAAAAAGGCTACGGGTTGCAGACCGACACATTGCCGGGCACCACCATTACCCTGGAAACGGCCCTGGCCAATAACGACATCCAGGTGATCGGCGAGGAATGGGCCGGCCGCAGCCCGGTGTGGGTCAAGGCCGAGGCCGAAGGCAAGGTGATCGCCTTGGGCGATACAGTCAAAGGCGCGACGGAAGGTTGGTGGGTGCCCGAATACGTCATCAAGGGCGACCCGGCCAAGGGCATCAAGCCCCTGGCGCCGGACCTGCGCAGCGTTGAGGACCTGGCGCGCTACAAGCATGTGTTCAAGGACCCGGAGAGCCCCGACAAGGGTCGCTTCCTCAACAGCCCCATTGGTTGGACCTCCGAGGTGGTCAACAAACAGAAGCTCAAGGCGTATGGCCTGTCTGACAGCTACGTGAATTTTCGCAGCGGCTCGGGGGCGGCGCTCGATGCGGAAATCAGTTCGACGATCCGCCGGGGCAAGCCGATCCTGTTTTATTACTGGTCGCCCACGCCACTGCTCGGGCGCTTCAAGTTGGTGCAGTTGCAAGAGCCACCGTTCGATGCCGAGGCCTGGAAAACCCTGACCGACGCCGATAACCCCAACCCGAAACCGACCCGCTCACTGGCCTCGAAACTGTCGATTGGCGTCTCTGCCCCGTTCCAGAAGCAATACCCGGACATTACCGAGTTCTTCAGTAAGGTCGATTTGCCCATCGAACCGTTGAACAAGGCCTTGGCCGACATGAGCGAGAAGCGCACCCCACCCCGTGAAGCCGCCGAGGCGTTCCTCAAGGCGCATCCGCAGGTCTGGCAGGCCTGGTTGCCCAAGGAGGTGGCGGACAAGGTATCTGCCGGCCTTTAGTGTCCTGCGTGCTAGCAGGTTGAACTCTTGATCCTGGGCAATGAGTCATTCGCTGGAAACTGGCAATCTACGCCCGTCCAGCGAAATGCCAAATTCGAGCTAGGATGATTGTTCAACCTTTTTTCAGGAGGCTGGCGAATGACGCTTTTATTGGCTCGGTCGCTGGTCGCAGTGTTTGCGACCATCAGCTTGATTCATATGTATTGGGCCCTGGGTGGGCGGTGGGCGGCCAAGGCAGTGGTACCTCAGGTGCCGGTGAAACAGGGGGATGCGCTGCGACCGGCGTTCGATCCCTCGGGCTGGCTGACCTTGCTGGTGGCCCTGGCACTGCTGATGGTGGCGCTGCTGGTTTGCCTGCGGGTCGGCCTGCTGGCGCAGCCGGTCACCCATCGGGCATTGCAGTGGCTGATCAGCGCGATTGCCTTGCTGATGTTCGCCCGAGCCATCGGCGAGTCGAACCTGGTGGGCTTCTTCAAGGAGGTCAAGGGCTCGACATTCGCCAGGCTCGACACCTGGGTCTATTCGCCGTTGTGCGTGGTGCTTGGGGCCGGGTTGCTGACGGTGGCCTGGGCCTGAGCCACTCCGAACTGTGGCGAGCAAGCTTGCTCCCGCTGGGCTTGTGTAGGAGCTGCCGAAGGCTGCGATCTTTTGATCTTTTGATCTTTCGCTTGGGACTCAAGTGGTTGGGGAGGATCGCAACCTCGTTGCACTCGTCAGCTCCTACACAGCTCCTACGCAGTTTTACAGGGCGCGGCCCAGTGGGGGCAATCGCCCTCGCCACAAAGCTGTACCGGCTCGAGATGTCTGTCAGTCGGTTCGGTGACTGCTCACTTGCGCCGGCACATCATCCCCGGCCATGCGTTTGCGGAACAAGGCCGCCCGGGCCAGCAGCAGGGTGGTCACCGGGACGGTGATGGACAACAGGATCGGTATCAGCCAGGCATGTAACACCGGTCCGGACTTGAGTGCCGAAAAATACACGATCGAAGCCAGTGCCACGCACCAGGCCCCCAGTGTGGAGGCCAGGGCCGGTGGGTGCATGCGCTGGAAATAATCCTTCAACCGCACCAGGCCGATTGCCCCGATCAGGGCGAAGAGGCTGCTGAGCACCAGCAGGATCGCCACCGGGATTTCGACCCACATCGACAGTTCACCATTCATTCGATCACCTCGCCACGCAACAGGAACTTGGCCAGGGCAAACGAGCCGACAAAGCCGAACAGAGCGATCAGCAGGGCCGCCTCGAAATAGGTGTCACTGGCGTAACGGATGCCCAATACCAGCATCATCAGCATCGCCACGATGTACAGATAGTCCAGGGCCAATACCCGGTCCTGCGCCGAAGGTCCCTTGAACAGCCGCCACAGGGTCAACACCATCGCCAGGGAGAATAGAAGCAGGCTCAACAGAATCGCATTGGACAACAAGGGGGTCATTGGAAAATCTCCATCAACGGTCGCTCGTAGGTGGCCTTGAAATGCGCGATGAATGACGCCTCGTCCTCCAGATCGAACACATGTACCAACAGGATGCTGCGATCCAGGGCCAGCTCCGACCAGACCGTCCCCGGAATCACCGTGGTGATCATCGACAGCGCGGCCAGGCCGTTGGCGTCGTGCAGGTCCAGCGGCACCTTGATGAACCGCGAGCGAGGCGGGCGGCGTCCAGCGTTCAGCACACCCCAGGCCACCGCCAGGTTGGACACCAGTACCTCGCGGCCCACCCGCAGGAACAAGCGCAACACCATACTCGGTCGCCGGATACGGATGGGCCGCGGTCGCAACCGGCGCATCATCAGCGGCGTCAGGAAGCCCAACACAGCGCCCAGCAGCAGGTGGCCGACGCTGAGCGACTGATTCAACACCAGCCACAGCAACCACAGCGCCAGGGACAACCACGGAGCAGGAAGCAGGCGTTTCATGGCTGTAGCTCCTGCAAGGCGGCCCTGGCTGCAGGATTGGGGACGGCGCGGGTGGCGAGTACCGACATCACATAATGTTCCGGGTTGTTCAACGCATCAGCAGCGGATTGGGTATAGCGCAGCAATGCCTCGGCCTTGAAAGTCAGGGCGATGCCCAGGCCCAGCAGCAAGACGATCGGCAGGCATTCGAACGGACGCAACAACGGTGACGGGCGTTCCCGGGGCGTCCAGAAGCGTTGGATGCCCAGCCGTGAGAAGGCAATCAAGGAGGCCAGCCCCGACAGGATCAGCAACGCCAACAGGCCCCACGCCTGGTTCGACACCAGTGCCTCGGTGCTGGCCCCGAGCCCCTGGGGATTGAGCAGGGCGCTGAGCAGGCTCAGCTTGCCGATAAACCCTGACAACGGTGGCATGCCGATAATCAGCAGCGCACAGAAGATAAAGCTCAAGCCAAGGAAGGCCATGGTCCAGGGGATCACGTGTCCGACCACGGCTTTCTGTTCGTCATCGAGGTTGATGCCCTTGGGCAGTTGCAAGGACTCCAGCGGTCGCGGCAACGTGTCGAGGTCGTCATCCAGGGACGGTTCATTGGCCGAGCGTGAGCGTTCGATCAGCTCGGCCAGCAAGAACAACGCGCAGAGTGCCAGGGTCGAGCTCACCAGGTAAAACAGCGCCGCGCCCACCAGGTTCGGTTGGGCGAAGCCGATGGCCGACAACAGGATCCCGGCCGAGACCAGGATGCTCAGGCTGGCCATGCGCTCCAGGCGTTGGGCGGCCAGAATGGCGATGGCTGCGCAGACAATCGTCGCCATGCCGCCGTAAATCAGCCAGTCGGCGCCGAAATACGCCGAGGCGCCGGCCTGGCCGGAGAACAGCAACGTCCACAAGCGCAGGATCGTGTAGACACCGACCTTGGTCATGATCGCGAACAGTGCCGCCACCGGCGCACTGGCGGCGCTGTAGGCCGGTACCAGCCAGAAGTTCAGTGGCCACATGCCGGCCTTGGCCAGGAACGCCACCGCCAGGATGCCAGCCCCGGCGTGCAGCAAACCCCGGTCAGCCTCCGGCACCAGGGGCACCTTCAACGCCAGGTCGGCCATGTTCAACGTACCGGTGACGCCATAGATCAGCGCTGCGCCGATCAGGAACAACGACGAGGCCAGCAGGTTGATGGAGATGTAATGCAGCCCCGACGACACCCGCGCCCGGCCCGAACCGTGCAACATCAAGCCGTAGGAGGCTGCCAGCAATACCTCGAAGAACACGAACAGGTTGAACAGGTCCGCCGTCAGGAAGGCGCCGTAGAGGCCCATCAACTGGATCTGGAACAGCGCATGGAAACTCGCCCCCGCGCGGTCCCAGCGGGCCATGGCGAACAGCAGCGCGCTGACGCCGATGATGCCGGTCAGCACCAGCATCAGCGCCGACAGGCGATCGACCACCAGCACAATGCCGAACGGCGCCTGCCAGTTGCCCGGCAGATACACGCCAATGGACGCGGGCAGGGCCTGGTCCTGGGTCCAGTACAGCAACAGCATGGCGATGCCCAGGCCCAACAGGCTGGAGAGCAGGTTGATCCGTGCCTTGAGCGGGCGGTGTTTCTCGCCGAGCATCAGCATCAACGCGGCGGTCAGCAGTGGCAGCAGGATGGGCGCAGCGATCAAATGAGGCGTCAAGGTCATTCCTTGGGCTCCCGACCGTCCACGTGGTCGGTACCGGTCAGTCCCCGCGACGCCAGCAGCACCACCAGGAACAGCGCAGTCATGGCAAAGCTGATCACGATGGCGGTCAGCACCAGTGCCTGGGGCAGCGGGTCGGTGTAGTGCAGCAGGTCCTGGGGCACGCCGTCCTTGATGATCGGTTCCTTGCCGATGAACAGGCTGCCCATGCTGAAGATGAACAGGTTGACGCCGTAGGACAGCAGGCACAGGCCCATGACCACCTGGAAGGTCCGTGGTCGCAGCACCAGCCAGACACCGGAGGCGGCTAGTACGCCGATTGCGATTGCGATGACTTCTTCCATCAGGCGGTGGTTCCTTTGACGGGGGCGACGGGTTTGGCATGCAGGCCCGGCTTATGGGCCCGTACCGACTGGTGAGCCAGGGCGGTGAGGATCAACAGGGTGGAACCGACCACCACGGCGTACACACCGATGTCGAAGAACAGCGCGCTGGCCAGATGGATATCCCCCAGCAGCGGCAATTCGAAATGCCAGGTGTGGGTGGTCAGGAACGGATAACCCACGGCCATCGATCCCAGGCCCGTGGCGGTGGCAAACAACAGCCCGGTGCCCATCCAGCGCAGCGGTCGCAAGCTCATTTGCGCCTCGACCCACTGGGTGCCGGCGACCATGTATTGCAGGATGAACGCCACGGACATCACCAACCCGGCCACGAAGCCGCCCCCGGGTTGGTTATGGCCGCGCATGAACAGGTAGAACGACACCACCAGGGCAACCGGTAGCAGCAGGCGCACCAGCACCGCCGGCACCATCATGAAGCCCAATGCGGTGTCGCTGGCATGGCGCGGGTTGACCAGATCGGTGACCACGTCCGGCGCCAGCAGGCGCTGTTGCGCCGGCAGCTGCATGCTTTCCTTCGGTGGGCGGAAACGCCGCAGCAGGGCGAACACCGCCAGGGCCACCGCCACCAGCACGGTGATTTCCCCGAGGGTGTCGAAGCCCCGGAAGTCCACCAGCATCACGTTCACCACATTGCTGCCGCCGCCTTCGGGCAGGGCACGGCGCAAGTAGAACGAAGAAATGTCGTTGGGCGTCTGGCGCGTCAGCATCGCATAGGACAACAGCGCCATGCCGCCGCCGACGGCGATGGACAGCAGCAAGTCGCGCAGGCGGCGGATGCGCGCACGACGCTCGCTGTTGGGCCGGGGCAAGGCGTCCTCGATCCGCCGTGGCAGCCAGCGCAAGCCCAGCAGGATCAGCACGGTGGTGACCACTTCCACCGCCAGTTGCGTCAAGGCCAGGTCGGGGGCGGAGAACCAGACGAAGGTCACGCAGGTCATCAGGCCGCAGACGCTGACCATGGTCAGGGCCGCGAGCCGGTGGTACTTGGCTTGCCAGGCCGCGCCCAGGGCACAGGCGATTGCCAGCAGCCACAGGGTGACGAAGACGATGGAGCCGGGGATCTTCGGCCGTTCGCCCCAGACCAGCGTGCTGTGCAGCATCGGGACCAGCCCAGCGAGCACGGCGGCCAGGATCAGCCAGAACAACTGGGCCTGCAGGCGGCGGGTACTGATCCGTCGTTCCAGGCGCCGACCTTGGCGCATCATCATTACCAGGCAACGTTCGAACAGGCGCTTGCCGCTGAGCCGGCCAATGAACGGCGATTGCTTGATGTGCCCTTGCCGGAGCTGATTGCGCAGCAGCAGGTACAGGACGATGCCGCCGGACATGGCCACCAGGCTCATGATCATCGGTGCGTTCAGGCCGTGCCAGATCGCCAGGCTGTACTCCGGCAGCGTGCCGCCGACCACCGGCAATGCGGCCGCGGCGAGCAACGAGCCGACCACCTGGGCCGGAAAGATCCCCACCAACAGGCAGGTGAACACCAGCAACTCTACCGGTGCACGCATCCAGCGCGGTGGTTCGTGGGGGGTGTGGGGCAGGTCGGTGGCGGTGGGGCCGAAAAACACATCCACGGTGAAGCGCAGGGAATAGGCGACGCTGAAGGTCCCGGCGATGGTGGCGATGATCGGCAACGCCAGCTCGACCCAGGCCGTGGCGGAAATGAACACGGTCTCGGCGAAGAACATTTCCTTGGACAGGAAACCATTGAGCAACGGCACCCCGGCCATCGCCGCGCTGGCGACCATGGCCAGGGTCGCGGTGAACGGAATCAGCCGCACCAGGCCGCTGAGCTTGCGAATGTCGCGGGTGCCGCTTTCATGGTCGATGATCCCGGCGGCCATGAACAGAGACGCCTTGAACGTGGCGTGGTTGAGAATATGAAACACCGCCGCCACGGCCGCCAGCGGGCTGTTCAGGCCCAGGAGTAAGGTGATGAGCCCAAGGTGGCTGATGGTGGAGTAGGCCAGCAGGCCCTTGAGGTCATTCTGGAACATCGCGCAGTAGGCGCCCAGCAGCAACGTACAAGCCCCCGCGCCGCCGACGATGTAGAACCATTCTTCGCTGCCCGACAGCGACGGCCATAACCGCGCCAACAGGAACACCCCGGCCTTGACCATGGTCGCCGAGTGCAGATACGCCGACACCGGCGTGGGTGCGGCCATGGCATGGGGCAGCCAGAAGTGGAATGGAAACTGAGCGCTTTTGCTCAAGGCGCCGATCAGGATCAGCGGCAACAGGATGGGGTAGAGGGCATGGGCACGGATCAGGTCGCCGGCGGCCAGAACCTTGTCCAGCTCATAGCTGCCCACCACATGGCCGAGCAGCATCACCCCGGCCAACAGGCAAAGCCCGCCGGCCCCGGTCACCATCAACGCCATATAGGCACCACGTCGAGCGTCGGCACGGTGGTACCAGTAGCCGATCAGCAGGAACGAGAACAAGCTGGTCAGTTCCCAGAAAAACACCATCTGGATCAGATTGCCTGAGATCACCAACCCGAGCATGGCGCCCATGAACGCCAGGAAAAAGGCGAAGAAGCGCGGCACCGGATCGTCCGGCGACATGTAGTAGCGAGCGTACAGCGACACCAGCGTGCCGATGCCCAGCACCAGCAACGAAAACAGCCAGGCGAAACCGTCCAGGCGCAGTACGAAATCCAGGCCCAGGCTGGGCAACCAGGTGTAGTGCTCACGGATCACGCCGCCGTCGGCGATCTGCGGGTACAGCAAGGCCACCTGAACCGTGCCGGCCAGGGCGACGAGGCCGGCCAGCAGTGATTCGGCGTTACGGGCGTTATGCGGCAGCAGCGCCGCGACACAGCTGCCGATGAAGGGCAAAAGCAATAGAACTATCAGTGACATAGGCTTCTATTCGGCGGGAGGTTGTGAAGGATCATACGTGGCGTATTCCCGATCACCAACCGCGAGGGTGTCGCAGAATCCTACAAGGTAGGGGGAGTTTTCTGA
Source organism: Pseudomonas sp. RL_5y_Pfl2_73 (assembly GCF_963970515.1). Lineage (NCBI taxonomy): Bacteria > Pseudomonadati > Pseudomonadota > Gammaproteobacteria > Pseudomonadales > Pseudomonadaceae > Pseudomonas > Pseudomonas sp. RL_5y_Pfl2_73. The sequence continues at coordinate 139,436 of NZ_CAXAPD010000007.1, forward strand.
CTGTGCGTTGTTTTGGGGGAGGGAACGCCGCGTCCGAATCCGCCACGAGCGCTGGAGCCGCGCCAGTAAAAAAAACCGGGCGCTATACATATGTACCGCACCCGAACACGGTTCCATCGCCACTGTGTGCCATACAGAAAAGGAGAACTGTATGGCAAAGCAAACACTTAACGATGGATCGGATGGAACGGTAGTCATCAGGCCTGGGCCGACGGCTTCAGGTGGCGGTTTTCAGATTGGAAGCGGCGGTTTTTCAGGCGGATTCGGCGGTTCGGGCAGCAGGCGCAGCAGGCGACGGCGTAAAGCCAGGGCGAGAGCCAGATACGAGCAGCTCAAGGCCCAGCAAGAAGCCCAGGCAAAGGTAGACGCGGAAAAGGCCCAGGCTGCGGCCATGGCCCAGGAGCGAGCGCGCGCCCAGGCACGTCAACAAGCGCTGGCGACTATGGTGCAACGCCACACCAGCACCCGGGCTGAGGTGGATCGGAGCTTCGCGGGCAAAAAGCAACAACTCGACGCGTCTCTTCAAAAGGAAATTTCCGCCGCAAAACGGCCGCCCGTCTCGAACTCGACCGAACGCTGGCAGCTTTACCTCATCACCAAGGAGAAAAGCGAAATCGACGGGCTGATCGCCCGCAAAACCACGGAACTCAACGCCAAAAGCATCGCCGCCCGCGTCTTCGACGGACAGGACCCACTCACCCGTTCGGCGAACGACTATCGCACGCGACTGGATCAATTCGGTACCGCCCTCGAAGACGGTCACCGACTCTGGGAGCAGGCTTACACAGCAGCCCAAGAGGCGCGACTGCTGTCCGAACAGATCAAGGCCCTGAGCGAAAAATCCAACGCGCTGGCCCGGCGTCATGCTGAACAGACGGTGGCCTGGCGTGAACGGGAAGCCGGCTGGGAGCGCCAGCGTCAATACGCCGAACAACGTGCGGCGCGCATTCGCTTCAAGCAGCAGGTTGATGAAAACGTTCGGTTGGAGAGGCTCAGGCAAGTCCATACCGTGAGTGTGCCCGCCGCTTCGTTGACAGCGAGCGGGATGGTGTTGAGCCAGGGGACCGTGTTTGTGCCCCGGCAAGACACGGCGGTATTGGACAAGGCTGTCCAGTCGGCCGTGGAGATGCTCGGTGAGTTAAAGAACATTGCCTTGAAGGGGCCAGGTTTATTTATCTCGCTGGCGACACACACCACCCCTCTGGGCAACGGAGAACTCACTGTCGAGCAACGTCGGCGACTGTTTCAAGGCGTTGGCGTACCGGCCCAGGCACTGGGGCTGGCGGACGAGCAGCGGCTGAGGTCAGTTGCCGATGCGGGTGGCTCGGTGGAAATGCCTCACCGGCTCAAACCTGAAACCGTATCCGAAGGCACCACGATTCACGTCGCCAATACTGGCGGGGCAATCAGCGCTCAGGTTCCGGTCATCAATGCAGTCCTGGACCCTCTGACCGGCCTCTATAACGCCGAAGTTCCTGGTGTTGTCACCCGGCAACTACAGTTCGCCACTGACGCGGTCCCACACACTGCCCCGACAAGCCCGCCAGTGCTGATGCTCATGGCGCCACAAGTCGAGACCCTGCCGGCGGGCGCGGACTTGCGCATTCAAGATTGCATCGTCTGCGTGCCCGGGCTGCCGCCGACCTATTTCTCATTCAATTTGCCACCCCTCGGTTCGGGCATCGTCACGGGCGCCGGCAAGCCGGCTGCGAATGATTGGTGGAGCACGGCCAGTCAGCCCCAAGGCGCGGCCATTCCCGAGCAAGTCGGCCATCAGATGCGGGCGCAGACGATAAAGTCCTTCAGTGCCTTCGACCAGGCACTGTGGCGTACCCTCTCCGAGCACCCAGCGCTGTCGGTGTCGGGCAACGCAGATGAAATCAACCAAAAACGCATCGAACGAGGTTTTGCGCCCTACGCGCCGAAAAGTACATGGGTCGGTGAGCGTCGCGAATTCGAACTGCGTTACCAGGAACGGGCAGAACTGGGTGAGAACCCATTCAACCTTGACCGCATCAGCATCACCACGCCAAACAGCCTGTTGGGCAGGCCGGGCATCGTACCGGCCGTCATCCCCTGGCCGGCGCCTCCAATCGGCAACGGCACCCGAACACCCCTGGTCCCACCGGGCATCGAACAGCTTGGCCCGACCACCTCACCGATTGCACCGCCACTCTCGTCGGTCTATCCCGGCAATCCTGTCATCCCGGTCCTACCGGAAAACGAGACGTTTCCGGCTGTTGATCCGGGGCAAACCGGTGCCAATATTCCGGGGTATCCGGGGGATATGGAGTTGCCTTCGCCGGATGCGCTGTTTTATGACCGGCGGGATGATCGGGGTGTGGCGCTCGGGTTTGGGCAGCCAGTGTCGGGCATTTGGTTGGGGGAGGCGGCGAGGACGACTGGCGCACCTATTCCTGATCGGATTGCGGATCAGTTGAGGGGGAGGGAGTTTGCGAACTTTCACCGGTTCAGGGAGGCGTTTTGGAGGGCTGTGGCGGCGGATCGCGAGTTACGTAAGCAGTTCAATGACTCAAATCTACGAGAGATGTCTAAGGGAGCACCGCCGTTTTCTAGTCGATTGGATCAGGTCGGTGGGAGAAGGAAATTTGAAATCCATCATAAGCACGAAGTTGCGAAAGGCGGTGCAGTTTATGACCTGGAGAATCTTCTGGTTATGACTGCAAAGCGGCATATTGAATTACACAAAGGAGAGAAGCCATGAGTATGTTCAAAGAGCGGCTGGAAGATTATACGGAGGCTGAGTTTCTGACATTTCTTCGAGAATTCTTTGATGACTCCGTTGCTTTGGAGGGGGATGCGTTGAGCCAATATACGAATAGGCTGGTGGACCATTTTGAGTTGATCACTGAACACCCTGATCGCTCAGACGTAATTTTCTATCCCAAGGAAGGCCAGGAAGACAGCCCCGAAGGCATCTTGAAAGAAGTCAAGGAATGGCGCGCCCGCAATAACAAACCCGGCTTCAAACCAGAATAGACCAGCCCCGTGTACGCATCTGCTCGACCAATCGAGCAGGTGCGTTACCGAGCATGCATGTTTAAACAAGGAAAACCATAGATGGAACTTAAACCCAAACTCCAGGATTACACCGAGGCCGAGTTTCAGGTGTTCGTAGGGAGAATCTGGAATGTCGACATGGGCAAAGAAGAGCATGATCGACTGATCAACCATTTCGATCGAATCGTCGGGCACCCCAAAGGCGCGGACCTGCTGTTTTACCCCGAAGACACCGGGTATACCAATGCTCCGGAAACGATTGTCCACTTCGTAAAACAGTGGCATTTCAAAAAGAACGTTATCCCCTTCAAGGGTGGGGTACTGCCCGCCCCAGCCAAGCCCGCGCCCCGCTTGAGCATGGCGCAACACGCGACGGCAAGAGCCCAGCGCGAGCTTGCCAATGCACAGCAGTTGGCCTCGGACATCACCGCCGCAGAACAGGCGGTTGAAAAAGCCTTTACCCAGCTGGAGCTTGCGACCCGGCAACGACAAAACCAACACGATGCAGAGCAGACGCTGGATGCACTCAAGCAGGGGATGCGGCGACTGGAGCACGCACAACACGAAGTGGTCATGGCCGTTGGCGCGTTCGAGCGGCGTAAAATGCGTGTCGAGTCTGCCCTGAACGGCGCCCAGCGTGATCTCACCTATAACAAAGCCGACCAGGCGCTCTGGCAAGCGAATTCACGACAGGCCACTGCCAATCATGGTCGTTATCTTGCGCGACTGACCTCGATCGCCCAGCGTCATGCCGTTCTTCACGCCGCCGCTGAAGCCGTACTGGAGCGTTCCTCGCAGCAATTGATGCGCTTGCGTGGGCAGGACAGCAGCCCAGTAGTGTTTCGCATGTCCGCTGCAAACGGTACGAGGCACCCGAACCTGTTGCTGAGCGATGCGCCGCCACTCAGGACCCATCAACGGGTGGATTTGCAAAAATCCATTCGCTCAGCCGTCGCCGAGTTCAATTGGTTGATGACGCATCCAGAGCAGGGCCACACCGGGCAATATGCCGAGGTCCTGGGTTTTGATCTTGTCAGTCGAACCAAAGAGGTGCGTTTTGGCCTGTGTGTGGCGCTGGCCGAGATCTCTGCAATTGAACAGGACTGGCAGACCCTAGCCGCACAGCAGGGTGAGGTGGCGTTGCCGTTGCGAATGAGCACTGCAACGGTCGCGACAAAACCCGGCAGCCATTTCAGAGGCCTGAAAGAAATACGTGAGCTTTTTCAGATATACATCACGCCCGCCACGGGTGTGTTGCCGTCCAAGGTGCGCATAAGGCCGGCGGTTTGGGATGCAGCTGGAGAAGTCTTTCGCTTGACCACGGACGGCCCGCAGCCCCGAGTGATTGAATGGACCCGTGCGGACAGCTTGGAGGCTCCGGTTGCGTCCGAGCGAAATCGACTCGATTCTGCCGGTTTTATTCACTCTTCACCGGTGCCGACATTGGCAGCCTTTGATTCCATCGAAGGCGTTCGATTCGATGATTACGTCGTGGTGTTTCCCCTGGATTCGGGATTGGAGCCGCTCTATGTCGTGTTCAACGACCGCCGAAGCGCGTGATTGAAAGCGCTTGGGTAATGCCAGTCAGGAGATAGCACGCCATACCTATAACCCGTGGCGAGGGAGCTTGCTCCCGCTGGGCTCGTGTAGGAGCTGCCGAAGGCTGCGATCTTTTGATCTTTCGCTTGAGACTCAAGTGTCTGGGGAAAGATCGCAGCCTCGTTGCACTCGACAGCTCCTACACAGAGTCACAGGTTCAATCACCCTTGCAGGTGACCGGCCTCACTGCTCGTGCTCAAGCGCCTCATCTACCTCGACGCTACCTTTGCTCCGGGTCTTCAACTCACTGACAATCACCGCCGCCACGATCAGCGCCGCGCCAAACAATGCGATCGCTGGCAGCCGCTCACCGGCCAGGCGCCCGGCGATGCCGGCCCACACGGGTTCGCCGGCATAGATCAGCGTGGCACGGGTCGGCGAGACGCTTTTCTGTGCCCAGTTCATCGCCACCTGGATCGCTGCGCTGGCGGCGCCCAGGCCCACGGCGCTGACCAGCAGCAACATGGAGAAATCCGGGATCGCTTCCTGGGTCGGCACCACCATCAGGAACGCCAGCACCGCCGTGCTCGCCAGTTGCACCACGGTCACCCGGCGCACATCGACCTGGCCGGCATAGGCGCTGATCAGGATGATCTCGGCGGCGATTGCGATGGCGCTGATCAACGTGGCGATTTCGCCGGGGCTGAAGTTCAGCGAGGCCCCGGCCGGGCCCGACACCAGCATCAGCCCGGTGAACGCCAGCATGATGCCGAGGCTGGGCATCAAGCCCGGTCGACGGCCCAGCACCAGCCATTGCAGCAAGGGCACGAATGGCACGTAGAGCGCGGTGATAAACGCCGATTGGCTGCTGGGGATGGTTTGCAGGCCGACGGTTTGCAAGCCGTAGCCGAGCATGATCGCCACGCCGATAAAACAGCCAGCCTTGAGTTCGAACAGCGTCAGGTCCCGCAGGTGCCGCCAGGAGAACAGCGCGACAAACGCGGCCGCGGCAGCGAAGCGCAGGCCGACGAAAAACATCGGCCCGCTGACCGTCATGGCGTGTTGCACCAGCAGGAAAGTCCCACCCCAGATCATGGTAATCAGCACCAGCACGCATTCGGCCTTGCTGAATCTTGAGAAACGGGGGGAAGCTTGCGGGGAGTTCACCGATGCCATGACCTTGCGCGCCACTTGAGGCGGACGCACAATGCGTCCGAAGTTGGGCAGTATAATGCGCAACCCAACCATGTGAGCAATATAGTGCACAAAGAATCCGGCCAGCGGGCCTCCGTCCTCCAACACGTCAGCCAGAACGTCCGTCGTCTGCGGCATGCCGCCGAGCTCAGCCAGACGGCGCTGGCCGAGTTGTCGGGGGTCAGCCGGCGAATGCTGGTGGCCATCGAGGCCGGCGAAAAGAACGTCAGCCTGACCACCCTGGACCGGGTCGCCGAAGCCCTGGACGTGGCCTTCAGCGACTTGATCCAGGCCCCCGACGCCCGCGACACGAGCCGCATCAACGAGCTGGTCTGGGCCGGTGTGATCCCGGGCAGCAAAGCTGTGTTGCTCGCCAAGGCCACCGCCAGCCGTGAGGTAGAACTCTGGGAATGGCGGCTGGAGCCGGGCGAGCATTACCATTCCGAGTGCGACGCAGAGGGATGGAGCGAACAACTTTATGTATTCGAAGGCTGCCTGACGTTGCTGCTGGGCAGCGAAGAGCGCCGCATAGGCGTCGGTGAGTTCTTCATGTTCGCCAGCAACCAGCCCCATGCCTATCGCAACGATGGCTCGGTGGCGGCGAGATTCGTACGCAACGTGGTGATTTGATATTTGGGGAGAGCCGTATGGACACAGCGCTGGAGCAACAGGGCAGCGGCCTCATCCGCGAAGCCGATATCCTGATCATCGGTGGCGGTTTGAGCGGTGCCATGCTGGCCGCGCAGTTGCTGCGCCTGCCGGGCCGGCGCGAGGTGCTGATCGTCGAGCCGCGCAGTGAACTGGGTCGGGGCGAGGCCTACAGTGCCGTGGAGCTGGGCCACACTTTGAACGGCAACGCGGCGCGCATGAGCGTCGACCCGGACAACGCCGATGACCTGACCCAATGGCTCACCGCGTTCATCGAGGCCGGCGGTTGGCCCGAGTCGGATCAGCAGCATGTACCGATCAGCGAGTTGTTCCCACCCCGAGGGATGTTTGGCCTCTATGTGCAACAACGGCTGGCCGAGGCTCGCGAGGTGGGCGCACGGAACGGCTCAACCGCCGAGCACGTGCGCGGGGAGGCCGTGGACCTGCGGGTTGCTGAAGATGCCGTGATGCTCACGCTGGATGACGGCCGGGTCTTGCGCGGCCGTTTCGTGGTACTGGCCACCGGCATGTTCGCGGCGGCACGCACCCCGCAGACCGAGTCCAGCGGCCTGAATGCCACGGCCCTGGATCCTTGGGATGTGGCTGCGATGCGCCAGCTTGATCCGCAGTCCACGGTGCTGATCATCGGCTCGGGTCTGACCATGGTCGATGCCGTCGTGTCCCTGGAACAGGCCGGGCATCGCGGGCCGATCGAAGTGTTTTCCCGCCATGGCCTGCTGCCCCATGTGCGCCGCCAGCCCCCCGCCTGGGTGGATTTCCTCGCCGACGATCACAGCCTGCGGTCGCCACGCCAGTTGATGCGGGCCCTGCGCGAGCAATGCCGTCAGGCCCAGGCCCAAGGCATCGATTGGCAGGCCCCGTTGGACACGGTGCGCGCGCACATCGGGCGGTTGTGGAACCAGGCCAGCGATGTGCAACGCCGGCAGTTCGTCCGCCATGTACGGCCATGGTGGGAGAGCCATCACCATCGTTCGCCACCGCTGAGCGCGGAGCTGGTGGCGCGTTTGCATGGGGAAGGGCGGTTGCGGATTCAGGCGGCGTCGTTCAAGGGGCTGGCGTCCTCTGCCGAGGGCACGCTGGGTATTAGCATCCGCCGCCGGGGCGAGGCCGGACTGGCAGTGGTGCAGGGCGCGGCGCTGATCAACTCCAGTGGCATTGAATATGACTGGCGCCGGGTTGCACGACCGTTGCCGCAACAGCTGTTGGCCCGTGGGTTGATCCAGCCCGGACCGCTGGCCCTGGGCATCGCCGCGCGTGCCGATGGCGCGGTGCTGGACGCTCGAGGCGAGCCCGCCAGCCGCCTGTTTGCCATGGGCCCGCCGTTGCGGGGGATGTGGTGGGAAAGTACTGCTGTGACTGATGTGGCGAGCCAGGCTAAGGCGCTGGCTGGGCGGTTGGTTGAACTGCAAACCCAAGATTGAAATTGAACACCCCCTGTGGCGAGGGGATTTATCCCCGCTGCGTGGGAGCAAAGCTTGCTCGCGATGCAGGCGCCTCGGTTCCCAGGGAGACCGCGTCATCTTCATCGCGGGCAAGCCTTGCTCCCACAGATGGGGATAAATCCCCTTTCTACAGGGATTCACAAAATGGGCATAAATGAGCGCTTATAGCTCGCTGATCTTGACCCAACGCTCCTCCCGCGCCGCCACACGAATCGCCGCCGCCAGCCGCTCCACTTCCCAGGCCTCTTCGAAGTCGGTCCCGCTGCCGCCTTCGCCTGCGAGGGTCATCACCAGTTCCTGGACTTCCAGGGTCTTCAATTCGTTGTACCCCAACTGGTGACCGGCGGCTGGGCTGAACGCGGCGTAACCGGGCAAATCCGGGCCGGCCAGCAGGCGCTGGAAACCTGCCTGGCCGACGCGACACAAGCACAGTTCATTCAGCCGTTCCTGATCGAACGCCAGGGTGCCGAGGGTGCCGCTGATCTCGAAACTCAGGTGGTTCTTGTAGCCGTGCTTGAGCCAACTGCTGCTCACCGTGCCCCGGGCGCCGTTGGCGAAACGCAGCAGCGCGTGGACCTGGTCATCGACCGCAATGGCGCGTTGTTCGGCATTGCCCACGCTGGCAGGGCGTTGGCTGTGCACGGTCTGGCTGTCAGCGCACACGGCCTCGACATCGCCCAACAAGTGCCGGGCCATGGCCAGCAAGTGGCTGCCCAGGTCCGCCAGTGCGCCGCCGGCGTGGGCCGTTTCGCAGCGCCATGACCACGGCGAGGCGGGGTCGGCCATGAAGTCTTCGCTGAATTCGCCCTGGAAACTGATGATCTGTCCCAGTTCGCCGCGCTGGATCATGTCCCGCGCCCGTTGAATGATCGGGTTGTGCTGGTAGTTGTAGCCGACCCGCGTCACCACCCCGGCTGCCTTGGCCGCCTGGCGCATCTGCTCGGCCTGTTCCAGGGACACCGCCAGGGGCTTTTCACAATAGACCGGCTTGCCCGCCGCCAACGCCGCCATGGCCATGGGGAAGTGCAGGTGGTTGGGTGTGGTGATGGCGATCAGGTTGACCTTCGGGTCGTCGATCAGTTGTTGCCAGTCGCTGTGGGCCGTCTCGAACCCCCAGCTGTGGGCGCATTGCCGGGCACGTTGCGGATCGGCGTCGGCCAGGGCCGCCAGTGCCAGGTTCAGGGGGAGGTCGAACACCGCCTTGGCATTGTGGAACGCCAAGGCATGGGCACGGCCCATGAAGCCGGTGCCAATCAGACCGATGCCGAGTTCACGCATGAGAAAGAGCCCTTTGAATTGTTATTTTTAGAAGGGTTCTTTATGGAATAAATATTCGTTAATTGAAAATACTGGAATAAATATTCATTTTCGCGATTGCAGAGATCCCTTGTGGGAGCGAGCCTGCTCGCGATAGCGGTGGGTCAGCAGTACGTGTCTGACTGATACAACGCTATCGCGAGCAGGCTCGCTCCCACAGGGTTTCTCACCGGTCTGCCATGGCGCTCACTGTCAGGACAGGAACCCACCATCCACATTCAACGCCACACCCGTGGTATAGCTCGACGCGTCGCTGGCCAGGTACAGCACCGCGCCGGCCATTTCGCTCGGGTCGGCCACGCGCTTGAGGGGGATCTGCGCCAGGGCGGTCTTCAGGATGGCGTCGTTCTTGACCAGTGCCGAGGCGAACTTGGTGTCGGTCAGGCCCGGCAGCAGGGCGTTGCAGCGGATGCCGAACTGCGCGCACTCCTTGGCGAAGACTTTGGTCATGTTGATCACCGCAGCCTTGGTCACCGAGTAGATGCCCTGGAAGATCCCCGGCGAGATGCCGTTGATCGACGCTACGTTGATGATGCTGCCGCCGCCGTTCTCGCGCATCAGCTTGCCGGCTTCCACCGACATGAAGAAGTAGCCGCGGATGTTCACGTCCACGGTTTTCTGGAACGCACCCAGGTCGGTGTCCAGGACGTTGCAGAATTGCGGGTTGGTGGCGGCGTTGTTGACCAGGATGTCCAGGCGTCCGAACTGTTCGCGGATGCCGGCGAACACCTGGCTGATCTGCTCCATTTCACCGATGTGGCACGCAATGGCGGTGGCCTTGCCGCCGGCGGCGATGATGGCGTCGGCCACGTGCTGGCAACCGTCGAGCTTGCGGCTGGAAACGATCACATGGGCGCCTTGCTGGGCCAGCAGTTTGGCGATGGCCTCGCCGATGCCGCGGCTGGCGCCGGAAACGAAAGCGATTTTACCGTCGAGGTCGAACAACTGGGTCTTGGACATGCTGTTTCCTTGTTATAGGTGCGCTCAGAGCGTGGATTTGCTGATGACCTGCAGGCTCATCTGCTCCAGCAGTTTGTTCATTTGAACGAACTGCGCGAAGCGTTTGTCCTGGGTCTGGCCGTGGAAGAAGCGGTAGTAGATCTGCTGGACGATGCCGGCCAGGCGGAACAGGCCGTAGGTGTAATAGAAGTCGAAGTTGTCGATGCGCATTCCGGCGCGTTCGGCGTAGTAATCGACGAACTCGCGACGGGTCAGCATGCCCGGTGCATGGCTCGGTTGGCGGCGCATCAGTTGCACCGGTGCCGGGTCGCCGGATTCGATCCAGTAGGCGAGGCTGTTGCCCAGGTCCATCAGCGGATCGCCAATGGTGGTCAGTTCCCAGTCCAGCACGCCGATGATTTGCATCGGGTTGTCAGGGTCCAGAATCACGTTGTCGAAGCGGTAGTCGTTGTGCACGATGCTGGAGGTGGGGTGGTCGGCCGGCATTTTGTCGTTGAGCCAGGCCTTGACCGCCTCCCATTTCGGCGCGTCCGGGGTCAGGGCTTTTTCGTAACGGTCGCTCCAGCCACGGATCTGCCGGGCCACGTAGCCTTCGGGTTTTCCCAGGTCGGCCAGGCCGCAGGCCTTGTAGTCGACCTGGTGCAGTTCGACGAGCCGGTCGATGAAGCTCTTGCACAGGGCTTCGGTACGGGCAGCGTCGAAACCCAGTTCCGGCGGCAGGTCGGAGCGCAGGATGATGCCCTTGACCCGTTCCATCACGTAGAACTCGGTCCCCATCACCGACTCGTCGGTGCAGTGCACGTAGGCTTTCGGGCAATACGGAAAACCTTCGCGCAACTGATTGAGTATGCGGAACTCACGCCCCATGTCGTGGGCGGACTTGGCTTTATGGCCGAACGGCGGACGCCGCAGGACGAATTCCTGTTCAGGGTATTCCAGCAGGTAAGTCAGGTTCGAAGCGCCACCGGGAAACTGGCTGATCTGCGGCGTACCGGTGAGGCCTGGAATATGGGCCTTGAGGTACGGGTCGATCAGACTGGCATCGAGTTCTTCACCGTCGCGGACACGGGTGGACTGATCAGTAAACGCCATGCTTATCCCTTCTGCTTATTTTGGAGGCCATCGATCATTGGCTAATCTAATGGCAGGTGACAGGCGTCACAAGCACGCCAAGGTCTTATAGGTTAGCGTGTTGCAGGATAATCAGCGGGCCTGATGCCGGGTGGATGAGCTATGGTTTGAGCGTCTGTCGCTTTTCAGGGAGCCATCGTGATGGGATGCCCGCAAGTCTGTGGTACCGCAACCTTGCAATGCAGTTTCGGCGCGGCCCCGGCGGTGCTCAATGTGCTGCCGGTCAATCGGCTGCTGACCGGCGGGATGCCGGCGGCGAATATCATGGATCACATTCCTTTGGTGAACATCACCACGTTTGGCATGTGCATGAGCCTGGCGAACCCGACAGTGGCCGCCGCCACCGCTGCGGCACTCGGTGTGCTGACCCCCATGCCCTGCATCCCGGCCACCGCCGCCCCCTGGATCCCCGGCGGCGCCCCGACCCTGTTGCTGGGCAACATGCCGGCCATCGATGCCAACAGCACCTTGATGTGCACTTGGGCCGGGGTGATCAAGATCGTTGTGCCGGGGCAGGTGCAGATGTTGATTCCCTGATGGTTGTGGTGGACGCAGGCTAGCTGCCCACCTTCAATCCCCTCTGGGAGTGGTGTGTTCAGGCTTGCGCCGGATCATTCCAGCGCCTGAACCACCAGCGCACCCTGGAGATAGGCTTGCCGTCGGCGTCCAGTGGTCGACCGTCTTCAGCGTAGGCGTGTGCCGGTTCCAGCAGTTGGCCATTGAGGTAGCGGGCTTCGACCGCCGGTTTGCCATTGGGGTGCAGGCGGCGATAGCGGCCGTCGCGCACGCCGTCGCGATAGACTTCGGCTTCGGCCAGTTGCCCGTCGGGAAAGTAGTTGTTCGCCTCACCGTGCAGCAACCCGCGGCGATACGTGGCCTGGCGTTGCAACCCACCTTCGGCCCCATAGAAGCTCGCCACGCCCTGCAGTTTACCTCTGACGAACGGCAACACCGCCGAGACCTTGCCGTTGGGGTGATACAGCGTGCTGGTGCCTTGCAGTTCACCCCGTTGATAGTTGAGTTTCGCTTGCGGGCGCTGGGCCTCATCAATCTGCAGTGGGCCGTCGAGGTGGCCGTCAACCAGTTGCCCGCTCAGGTGGCTGTCGTCACGCTCCACGTCGAGTTTTTTCGAGGTCATTGGCACGGCTCCCGTCAGTTGACCTTCACCAGGCCGCCCTTGATGGTCAGCATGCCGCCGCCGTCCACGGTCTGTTCGGCGGCGGCCTTGTTCACCAGGCTGATGCCGGCATCATTGGTCAAGGTTGTGCCGGCCTTGTTTTCCAATGACGTACCGGCCTGGTTGCTCAGGGCGGTTCCAGCCTTCTGGCTGATGGACGTGCTGGCCTGGGCCGCCAGGTCCGCACCGCTCTTGATCGCGAAGCTACCGCCGCTTTGCAGGGTCAAGGTGCCGCTCACCTTGATGGTCAGGTTGCCGTCCACCGTCAGCTCATAGTTACCGCTGACCTTGTGCGCGTAGTCGCCGCCGGTGCTGTGGTTCTGGTCCGAACCCACGGTGACGGTGCGGGTGTCCTTGACATCAAGGCTGTCGCTGCCGGTCTGGATGGTCACGCTGCGTTTGCCTTTTTCCAGGGTGACGGTTTCGTCGCCTTCCTTGACCGTGCGAGTGCGAGCGTTCTGCACCGTGAGGGTTTCATCGTGACCGACCGTGGCAGTGGTGTCGTTGAGCACGTTGATGTTGAAGTCTTTCTGGGCCTGGAGAAAAACCTCCTCGGCGTCCTTCTTGTCCTCGAAGCGCAATTCGTTGAAACCGCCGCCGCCCTTGGACGAGTGGGTCTTGATCCCGGACTGGGTCTGGTTGGCCGGCAGCGCGTAGGGCAGGGCGTTGTCACCGTTGTAGACACAGCCGGTCACCAGTGGCCGGTCGGGGTCGCCGTCGATGAAGGTGACGATGACTTCCTGGCCGATACGCGGCACGAACTGCATGCCAAAACCCTTGCCGCTCCAGGGCAATACCACACGAACCCAGCAGGATGAGGTCTCGTCGTTCTTGCCGGTGCGGTCCCAAGGGAACTGCAACTTGATCCGCCCGTATTCGTCGGTCCAGATTTCTTCGCCGGCCTTGCCCACCACCAGCGCGGTCTGGGTGTGCATGCGCGGTTTTTGCGTGGTGCGGGCCGGTCGATAAGTCGTGGCCTTGGGAATCGCCTCGAAGCGGTTGCGGTAGCTATCGTGGCTGGCTTCGTGGCTGACTGAGGTCACCACCCAATCGATATTCAGCGTCGGGTCTTCATGGCCGGCGAGGGTGAACCAATACCCCGGCACCAGCCAGCGGCAGTCGCTTTCGCCGACAAAACGCTTCTCCTGGCTGCGCAGGCCATCCACCCGCTGTTTGGTCAACGCATCGCCCTGGCCCTTGGCGTCATAGCCGCCCGGATGCTCGTATATCGAACTCGGCCCAGCCACGGCTTCGGCCTGGCTGTAGAGCGACGTCGTTGGCGTGGTGAATTGGTAATCGGTCGCCTGATAGACCCCGGCCACCGCTTGCAGGCACAGCTGGCCTGAGCGGACGCCGTGCAGTTCCCGATCCCCCATTTTCTGCCCGAGATAATTCACCGTCGGGCCATTGGGGATCGGCAAGAACGCATCGTTGCTGTCGCCCAATACCAGCGTGTGCTTGCCCTGCTCGTGGCTGAAGAACCAGAAAATCCCGTCTTCTTCCATCAACCGCGAAACAAAGGCCAGATCGGTTTCACCGTATTGCACACAGTATTCGCGTGGGGTGTAGCTGCCAGTCAGCTTGAGCTGAAAGTCGGTGAAGCCATGGGCCTTGAAAATCGTGGTGACAATGTCCGCGGTGGCAAGGTTCTGGAACACCCGGTTGTTGCTCGCCAGGGTCAGCCACCAAAGCCATGGGCGCAGCAAAAGTTGATAGCGTTCGGCGGTAGCGTCGGCGGGGAGCTGACGGATTTCCGCGACCAGACAGTCCAGCGGGCGCAACAACGCATCCTTGTGCAGGGTCATGGTGACATGGCTGGCGACGGCGCTGGTGAGCGTCAGCGCTGGGCCGTCGTTGATGCCGTTGAGGATGTGCGAGCCCAAGGCATTGAGGCTCTCTTCGCCGGACAGCGATTCAGGGTACAGCGCCGACAGCGTGGCGGCGGTGAGGGAGAGAGTGGTGTTGCTGTCGGTGGGGCGGGGCATTCGGAAGACCTCAAGACGTCAAACAGTACGCGCCAGACGGACCGGCAACATCGCAGGCTTCAGTGCGCGGCCCCGCTGGCGCCGCAGGGTGGCAATCATGAACTGTAGTGGGTGGTGATGAAGTTGTAGGGCGCACTCAAATCTTCCGAGCGACTCATGGGCAGGCCATGGGGGTAAGTGTCAATGTTGCAAAGGTAGGCGGTGAAAGCGCCCTCAACATCGAACACCCAGGAGTCACCACGGTTCAATGTTTTGTCCAGCAGGTCACGATTCTTCTGACTGGTTGCGATGACCACGACCCAGCGATTGTCGGCGTTGAAACCGTGGAGCTTGTTGACATCGCGAGTGATCGCCTCCTGGAGATTGGCGCCGCCAAAGTTTCCATTGGTGCTCTCTACCTTGATTTCCACGGCATACGTCTTCCCGGCAAGGTTGAAATAGAAATCGACCTTCTCTGAATGGTAGGGCGAGGGATAGGCGATCTCTCTTACTTTGGCTGTGATGCCGTAGCCACGTTTCAGATGATAGGCAATCTCGACCTGGGCGGCATGTTCCCAAGGGCCGTCCGAGGTCCAGCTTTTACTGTATTGGCTGGGGGTGCCGGAGAAGTCCTGCGGATGGGCACCGGCCGCTTGTAATACAACATTCAAAAAGTCTCCTTCCGTCATGATGCCGATCTCCGTTATGTAAAAACTGCTGAAAAAGTCGGCCAGTCCAGCGGTATTACTCCAACACCCACTCCGCCAACTTCCCCGTCACTTGCGTCATCAATACATTCTCCACATCCCTTGCTCCCGCCGCGCTGCACTTGGCCAACACGGCCTTGACGATCCCAGCGTCGAACTCGAATTGCTTGCCGGTCGCGGCCTTGTAGCGCCCACGCAATTTCTCCAGTTTGGCCAGCACAATGGCCTCCAGCGTTGCCTCATCCAGCGGCCGGTACGCCACCACGGTCAGGCGTGCCAAAAATGCCGGACGGAACGCTTGCAGCAGCACCTTGTGCAAGGCTTCGTTGAAGGCGTCGCTGCCCAACTGCGCGGCCGGCGTGTCCAGTAGCAATTCGGCGCCGACGTTGCTGGTGGCGAGCATTACGGTGTTCTTGAAGTCCACCACCAGGCCGGTGCCGTCTTCCATCAGCCCTTTGTCGAAGACGTTATAGAAGGCCTCGAGCACATCCGGGTGGGCCTTTTCGATTTCATCCAGCAACACCACCGAATAGGGTTTGCGCCGCACCGCTTCGGTGAGCACACCACCGCTGCCGTAGCCGACATAGCCGGGCGGGGCGCCTTTGAGTTGGCTGACGGTGTGGGCTTCCTGGTATTCCGAGAGGTTGATGCTGATCAGGTTGCGTTCACCGCCGTACAAAGCGTCGGCCAGGGCGTAGGCGGTTTCGGTCTTGCCCACGCCGGTGGGGCCCACCAGCAGGAACACCCCGACCGGTTTCTGTGGGTCGGTGAGGCCGGCGCGGTAGGCTTGCAGGCGTTGGGCGATGGTGTTCAGCGCCGTGCTCTGGCCCATGACCCGCTGGCCCATGCGCTGGCCGAGGGTGCGCACGGCGTGGGCTTCGTCGGCGAGCATCTTGCCGACCGGGATGCCGGTCCAGCCGGCAATCACGGCGGCGACGGTCTTGCTGTCCACCTGTTCGGGCACCAGCGGATCGTCCTGGCGAATGGCATCCAGGCCCGCCTCCAGGCGCAGCAGTTCGGCGGCCAGGTGGTCGATGCGGTTATCGATCTCGGTGTCGGTTTTTTCACTGTCGGCGCGTTCGCTCAGGGCAAGCAGTTCGCGCCGGGTGTCGAGCAGTTCGCGCACGGCTTCGCGCTCTTCGCCCCAGCGGGTTTCCAGCTCGCGGATGGCGTGCACGTTGCTGGTCGATTCGCCTTCGAGCAGGGTGATGCGCTCGCGGTGATCGAGCCCGGTGGCCTGTTCCCGGCGCAGGCGTTCGACCTCGTCCTTGAGGCTGTTCTGCCGATGGCGCAGGCTTTCCAGCGGCGGCGGTACGTCGTGCTGGCCGAGGGCGACCCGGGCGCAGGCGGTGTCGAGCACGCTGATGGCCTTGTCCGGCAACTGTCGCCCGGAGATGTAGCGGTGGGACAGCTTCACTGCCTCGTGGATGGCCGCGTCCAGCACCTGCACGCCGTGGTGCTGTTCCAGTTTGCTCGCCACGCCCCGGAGCATTTCCACGGCGGTGAGTTCGTCCGGTTCTTCGACCTGCACCAGTTGGAAGCGGCGGGCCAGGGCCGGGTCTTTCTCAAAATATTTTTTGTATTCCAGCCAGGTGGTGGCGGCCAGGGTGCGCAGTTCCCCCCGGGCCAGGGCCGGCTTGAGCAGGTTGGCCGCGTCGCTGCCGCCTTCCGCACCACCGGCACCGATCAGTGTATGGGCTTCGTCGATGAACAGGATGATCGGTTTTTCGGCGCTGCCTACCGCGTCGATCACGCCTTTGAGGCGTTGTTCGAACTCACCTTTGACGCCCGCACCGGCCTGCAACAGGCCCAGGTCGAGGACGCGCAGGGTGACTTCCTGCAACGATGGCGGCACATCGCCGGCGGCGATACGCAGGGCCAGGCCTTCCACCACCGCGGTCTTGCCGACGCCCGGTGCGCCCACCAGGATCGGGTTGTTCTGCCGGCGCCGGAGCAGGATGTCGATGCACTGGCGGATTTCGCCGTCGCGGCCAACGATGGGGTCGATGCGCCCGGCCCGGGCGTCGGCGGTCAGGTCCTGGGTGTACTGGTCCAGCACCGGGTCTTGTTTCTGGGGTGGCGCGCCGGGTTTGGCCGGGCGCACGCCACCGACATGCTCACGGGAGCTTTCGGTCCATTCCAATAGGTGGGCGCGCAGGGCATCGCGGGGAATGCGCAGCAACGACGAGGCGCTGTTGAGCAGCAGGCTGCGGCGCTCATCACGGTCCAGCAGCGCCAGCAGCAACAGCCCGGAGCGGATGCTGTCCAGGCCCAGCACGCTGGCCTGGACCACGGCGTCTTCCAACAGACCGATGGTTTGTGCCGACAAGGCGGGCGTGCGGGTGCTGCCGGATTTGAACAGGTCCAGGGCCTTGTTGGTTTCTGCTGCCACTGCGTCACGCTCCAGGCCGAAGCGTGGTAGCAGACAGGCAAAGTCACCGCCCTCGATGTCGAGCAATTCCAGCAGCAGGTGTTCGATTTCCACATAGTGGTGGCTGCGCTGCATGCAGCGTTGTGCGGCCCGTTCCAAGGCGCGGCGGTTGTCCGGGTTGAGGCGTCCGATCAGGCTGGCCAGTTCCATTTCAGGCAATCTCCGGCTGACGAAGGCGGGTTTCGATCCGTTGCACGGCGAGGGTTGGCTGGCGTTGCAGGCCACCGTTCCAGTTCAGCCGTGGCGCTGCCTGGCGGTCCAGTTGCAGCGGGCCGGCGCCACGGATCAGCAACACCAGGGTGCAATCCAGGTCAGGGCCGAAGTACAGGGCATAAAGGCTGGCGAGCAGCGGATGGGTTTCGCCGTTGGGCAGCAATCCGCTGGCCTGGCCCGTGTTCAGCGGGCCGAGGGTCAGGCGCACGCCGGCATGTTCGTCCCAGACGTGGGAGCCGGCCACCGCGTTGCGGCCCAGGCACAGGTTGCGCCCGCCCGGTTGCAAGCGGCTGCGGCTGGCCGGCGGGACTTCACGCCAGCCACCTTCGTAGGCGGTCAGCTCCACGGGCAGCCCGAACTGTTCGCGGACAATCGCCGCGAACCCGTCCAGAGAGCGCCGGCCATCGGCGTACAGCGCGGTGCAGGCCAGTGCCGCCGAGTCGGGGGCGGCCTGTCGCTCCTGCAAGGCCTTGGGCAGCAGGCCGGTCAACGCCCGCAGTTGCGCGTGTACGGCGGACGCGCCTGGGGCCGTGAAACCCAGGGCGATGCGATGCTTGCGCATCACCTTGTAAAGCAGGCTGAGCAGGCGATGCTGGAACAGGTCGAGGAACTGCGCCGGGGCATGATCCTTCGCCCGTGCCCGTTGTTGCAGCCATTCCTGGTAGGCGTAGGGCAACGGGCCGTCCGGACCGCCGAGGCCGAAGATCGGTGTGGTCAGGGTTGGCGGCAGGCCGGGTTCCTGGCCCAGGCTTTCCACTTCGCTGGCGGCGAACAGCGGCGTCAACGGCCCGCGCAGACGCAAGGCTTCGGCGTGCGGCGCGGTGCCGCTGCCCAGGGGCTCGGCCTGGGGATGTTCACGTTCGAGCAACAGCAAGGCCTGGAGCCATTCGAAGCGTTGTGGGTCGCGCCGCAGGCGCTGGCTCAGGTTCAGAGCACCAGGGGTTTGCCGGCTTGGGGTTGCCATGTCTTCACCTCCTTGTCGGACTGGACCAGCACGGTGCGCACGAAGCGATTGGCGGTGGCATAAAGGGAAAAGAATTGCGCCAGCACCCCGGAGAACAGCACGGCGCTGCTACCGACGAAGTGTTGCGGGTCCAGTTGCAGGCGCACCTCCAGGCCGTTGCGCCAGCCGCGCCAGGCGTCTTCGCCGACATGGGCGATGACCCGGTCGCAACTCAGCCCCGATACCCCTTCGATCTGGCGATGGGCGCTGGCCTCGTCCCGCAGGTTGTGCAATTCGAGAATTTCGCGCAGTGCGTCCAACGCCTGGGGGCCTTCGACCAGCGACAGATGGTTGAGGGTCAATTGCGACACCAGCCGCCAGCGCGATTCGCCGTCCAGGCGCGGCAGGCTTTGCGGGCTGGGTGGGTTGCGCAGGCGCGCCCAGGCCACTGGCCCCGGGCGCTCGAAACCCATCGGGGTGCCGGCCGGCAGGCTCTGGGCCAGGTGGCGGTTGGTGCACAGCAGTTCGGCGGTGAGGCTGTAGTCACGGGTGTCGGCCAACGGGTCGAACTGGGTGTCCACCAGGCTGACCATCAAGTCGGTACCCAATCGGTTCGGGCTCATGCCACTGACCCGTCGCGCATGCCAATAACAGGTTTGGTCGCTGCCATGCTGGTTGCCGTAATAGGCCGGCACTTTGCGCACGCCCTGGCTGGACATGGCGCGCATGCCACGGATGCTGTGGATCTCGACGCTGTTTTCCCGATGACTGTCGGCCACCAACCGATACTCGCTGCGGGTGCCATCCGGGCGCAGCGGCTCGGATGTCCTGGGGAACAGGTTGATCACTGGCGTGCAGCCCAGGGCGATGTCACTGGCCTGGAGCGGCAGGCGGCTGGTGGGAGGACGGTCGAAAACGATGTACAGGTACAACGACGGGCCATCGCTGGTGGCGCCGGCCAGTGGCAGGTCGAAGAAGCCGAATTTATCCGGGAAGGCAAAGTACTCGGCCAGCAGGCGCATGCTGGGGTGCACGCCGTCTTCGTCCGGCAGCAAGACCTGGTCACTGGCGAAGCCGACGATCTGTGGCAAGCCCTTCAGCGGTTCCGGCACGCTGCCGGGCGCACCGGCCAGGACCTCGATGGCGTGCGCGCCCAGCAGGTCGTAAAGCCCGGCGTTGATGATCGGTGATGCTGCCAGGTGCACCCGCAGCGTGTTGATTCCCAGCGTCGACCACTGGCTTTCGCCCAGGCACCGCAGCTCCAGGCGCAAGGCCGAGCGGGCGCGGACCACTCCGGTCAGCGCCTGGGCTTCATCGCTGCCCAGCAGCAATGCCTCGCTGATTTCCACCGGCCACAAATGCACGGCGGCGGTGGTCCGAAAATGAATGCTCTGGCCTTTGTCCGTGGTGACGAACAACGGTGTGTCGCGGGGCAGCGGGTAGCCCTCGTTCAAGTTGCCTTTGCTGGGGTCGGGTTGGAACTGCACGATGGCGCACGACGGCAAGGGCCGCATGGCCAACGGGTAAAGCTGTTCGAGCAGGGCATCGCTGAATTCGGCGTAGTCGTCATCCAGTCGGCGTTGCAAGCGGGCGGCCAACAGGGCGAAACCTTCCAACAGGCGCTCGACATGCGGGTCGGGGCATTCGCCGGGAGACAACTCCAGGCGCCGGGCGACCTTGGGGTAGCGTTCGGCGAACAGGCTCCCGGCATGCCGCAACCAGGTCAGCTCGCGTTGGTAATAGTCCAACAGTTGCGGGTCAATCGAGTCGCTCATGTCGTACCTCAAGGCCGTCGCCGGCGTGCTCGATGACAAAGGCCACGGGCCAGGCATGCAGGTCGCCGCGCAGCTCGCCCAGCAGCCGTATGCACAGTTGTTGCGGATGACCTGGCACCGGGCAGACCTCGACCTCACCCAGGCGCAGGCGAGGTTCGAAGTGGGTGATGGCCTGACGGATTTCCCGGGTCAGTTGGCGCCGGTCATCGCTGCGCTGCTGTTGCAGCGCGGTCCAGTCGGCGATGCCGTAGTCCAGGATGCTCGGCGGTTCGGTCAGCGCCCGGGGGCCGCGTCGGGTATTGAACAGGCGCGACAGTTCGGCATGCACCGAGTCTTGCAACGCCTGTCGATCGAACACCCGACCGGTATCATCCGCCGGGCTGGCCAGGCGTTCGAACAGGGGCGGGCGCAGCCCGAAGCCAGCCATGGGCGCGGTTTCCTTACTTGGTCATTTTGTTGGCGGCCAGGTCCCAGGTCGTGCCCGCCGTGCCTTCCTTGGTGCCGTCGTCTTTCTGCGCGGTGAGCTCCCATTTGATCTTGGTGAAGTTCAGCGACAGGGTTTCCACCGGTTTGCCGCCGGTGCCGCCGCTGACACTGACGTTGGACAGCACGACGTTGGTCAGGGTGTAGATGATGAACGGCATGAGTTTGCCGCTGCCCTCGGCGGCATTGCGGCCAATGGTGATGACGGCTTGCGGGATTGGCTTGCCGGCGCAGCAATATTCGTTGAGCGAGGGGGTGGAGCTGTCGATGAATTTAGTCAGGGTGAATTCGCCGATGTGGGGCCGGCCAGAGGTTCGCTCCGAGTTGCTGACGTCGTTGGTGACCTGCATCGCCACGTTATGGCTATAGGACATGACCTCGATCTTGTCCGTGAAACCCTCCAGCAGGCTGTCGCCCTTGATGTCGCCGCCGAGGTCGAGAATGATTGCATCCATTGTGTGGAACTCCTGAAGAAGACGAATGAGGTAGTGCCTGGTACCGATGAATCAACCTGTGGCGATAAAGCCTGGTCCCGGCGGACCGCGCTGTAGGAGCTGTCGAGTGAAACGAGGCTGCGATCTTTCCCCTACCTATTGAGTCGAAAGCGAAAGATCAGATCAAGATCAAAGATCGCAGCCTTCGGCAGCTCCTACACATAGCCCCGTGGGAGCTTGCTCCCTCGCCAAGGGCGGTCAGGCAGCTACCGGTGGCGGCAGGGTCGCCACCAGGCGGATCGAGGCGGTCAGCTCCTCCAGCTGGAAGTGTGGCCGCAGGAAAACCGTGGCCTTGTAGGCACCTGGCTTGCCGGCCACTTCCGTCACGTCCACCCGTGCTTCGCGCAACGGATACTGCGCCTTGATTTCTTGCGGCGCGTTGTCGTTGATCAGCACGTAGTCGGCGATCCAGTTGTTGAGGTAGGTCTGTACGTTGTCGCGGGTCATGAAACTGCCGACCTTGTCGCGCATGATCACCTTCAGGTAGTGGGCGAAGCGCGAGGCCGCCAGCACATACGGCAACATCGCCGAGATTCGCGCGTTGGCGTTGGCCTCGTTGGTGTTGTAGACCTTGGCCTTGTTGGTGGTCTGGCCGCCGAAGAACACCGCCACGTCGCTGTTTTTCTTGTGGCACAGGGAGATGAAACCCAGGTCGTTGAGTTCTTTTTCACGACGGTCAGTGATCGCCACTTCGGTCGGGCATTTGAGCGACAGATCCCCGGAACTGGTGCGGAACGTATGGGCCGGCAGGCCTTCGACTGCGCCACCGCCCTCGGCGCCGCGAATGGCGGCACACCAGCCATATTTGGCGAAGGCTTCGGTGATGCGTTGCGCCAGGGTCCAGGCGGCGTTGCCCCACAGGTATTTGCTGTGGTCGGTGCCGTTGACGTCTTCGACGTAGTTCATGCCTTCCACCGGCAGCGTGTCCGGGCCGTATGGCAGGCGCAGCAGGAAGTGCGGCAGCACCAGGGACACGTAGCGCGAGTCCTCGCTTTCACGCAAGGCGCGCCACTTGATCAGCTCCTGGCTCTCGAAAATCTTCGACAGGTCCCTGGGGATCGCCAGTTCGGTGAAGCTGGTCATGTCGAACAGCCGCGGGCTGGCGGCGGCAATGAACGGGGCGTGCGCGGCGGCGGCAACGTTCGAGAGTTTTTCCAGCAGGCCGATGTCTTGCGGATGCCGGCCAAAGGTGTAGTCGCCCACCAGCAGGCTGAACGGGTGTCCGCCGAAGGTGCCGTATTCTTCCTCGTAGATCTTCTTGAACAGCGCGCTCTGGTCGAATTCGACGGCTTTTTCCAGATCGTTCTGCAGTTCTTTCTGGGTCACGTTGAGCAGGCGCAATTTGAGCCGGGTGCTGGTTTCGGTGTTCTGCACCAGCAGGTGCAGGCCGCGCCAGGAGGCTTCGAGTTTTTGCAGCTCGGGGTGGTGCAACACTTCGTTGAGCTGGGCGCTGATCAACTGGTCGATCTGGCTGATGCGGTCGTTGATCATCGCCACAGTGTCCTTGTCGATGGTCATGCCTTCGTCGAGGACCTGGGTGGCGAATTCGGCCAGCATGTCGCGGGCGTAGTCTTGCTGGCTGTCGTCGTGGGCCATGCGGCCTTCGGCGATGATCTTGTCCAGCAGGGACAGGGTCTGGGTCGTGCTCTCGCTGGTTTGAGCGCTGGATGAAGCAGGCATGGCGTTATCTCCCTTAATGATGCGCGCGATCAGGCCTGTGGTTCGGCCGGGGCAGGGTCATCGGTGGCGGCCACGGCGGGCAGCTCTGGCGGTACGTCCTGGGGCCGGGCCGACTTGATTTCCTGCAGACCTTCGGTGTTGGCGATCACGTCGCGCAGCAGCTTGTCCAGGTCGTCGTTGCCATCGAGCTTGGTCAAAAGGTCCCGCAGGCGTTGGCGCGCTTCGAACAACCGCCGCAGCGGCGTGACCTGCTCCACGACCTTGACCGGGTCGAAGTCGTCGATATGACGGAAGTTGAGTTCGATGTTGAGCTTGCTGTCGTCGCCGCTGAGGGTGTTGTTCACCTGGAGCGTGGCGCGGGGGGAGATGGAGGCGAGCACCTCGTTGAAATTATCCCGATCGATTTCGGTAAAGCGCCGCTCATTGAGCTTGGGCAGCGGGTCCAGTGGCTTGCCTGAGAGGTCGGCCAGAATGCCGACAACCAGTGGCAATTCTTTTTTCTCGATGGCGTTGCCGATTTCCACGTCATAGGTGATCTGGACGCGGGGAGGGCGGACTCTGTCGAGCTTGTGCTGGGTACTTTCTGCCATGGCGGCCGACTCCGATGCATATGTGGGCGCAATGCATCGGGAGTCCCGCTCATCGCATTCCCTTGCTGATCCGCAGGTTACAAATGGACGGCAGAAAACCTGTCATTCCCTTGACGAACCTGGTGCATTCGACCGCTCTGGCCGAACTATCCAAGACGCTAGAACAGGTCTATAAAAAAGCAAGCAAAAACAATTTTTGACCGCTGAGAAAAGGAAGATTCATTTTGCGTGGTTTTTTTTTCGGATTTATTTTGAGCCTGGCGCTCACCGGTTGCTCGCTTTTTGCGCCCAGTGTCGACCTGGACAGCCTGACCCTGGACGTGGCGCCGCGTGCCAATGACGACACGCCGATCGCGGTGGATTTCATTGCGGTGAACGACCCGGACCTGCTCAAGCAGCTGTCGGGTATCACCGCCAGCCAGTGGTTCGCCGAGCGCGAACAGTTCCAGCGCGACTATCGTCAACTCATGTCGGTGTGGGGGCTGGAGCTGGTTCCGGGGCAATTCATCGACCGGCAACCCTTTCCGTTGGAGGGCCGGCGTGCCGCTGGACTTTTGGTCTTCGCCAGCTATAACACTCCCGGAGCCCACCGGCTTCGGCTGGACGATCAGCGCCAGGCCTGGCTGAAGTTCGACAGTCGCGAGATGACCCTCGTGAATGATGGGGTTCGATGACAGCCAGCCTCGAGTGACCGCGGGCCGCCATGCGCGGTGACATTGGAATGTCGAAGGGAGTCGTATGAGTCTGTTACCTGACGCGGTGTGCTGGCATGAGGGCATGCAATTGCTGCCCCAGCATTTTCAATTGCAAGGGCTGCGTGCCGAGGCGCTGGCCGCATATTTTGCCGGGGCCTGCAACCCTTGGTTCTGGGGTGTCGGCCAATTGGAAGTCGATCCTTCGGCCCTCAGCGCCGGCCAGGTGCGGCTGCTGCAACTGCAAGGCACCTTGCCAGACGGCCTGCCGGTCAACCTGCAGGCCGGTGTCGGGCCGACCCTGGAGTTGGACATCGGCGAGGCGATCGACAAGACCGACGACGCCACCGTGACGGTGTACCTGGCCGTTAGCCCACTGTGGCGCGCCGGGCAATTGGTGCCGCTCAAGGGGCGCCTGCAATCGGTGGTCGGCGAGGCGTTGCCGGACCTCACCAGCGGTGCATTTCCCGAGTCGATCACCGTCTGGCGACCCAACCCGAGGCTGTGCACCCAACTGAGCAAGGCTGATTCGATCTGCCTGCCGCTGTTGCGCATCCGCAAGGAGGGCGGCGGCTTCTGGCGTGTGCCCTACACCCCGCCAACGCCGATCCTGTTGCCGGAGTCGGCCCTTGGTCGGCGGGTCGCCGGGATGTGTGCCCGGGCCCGGGAAAAGTGCATGTTTCTCGCGGGTCGCTTGCGTCAGGCCCAGGCGGCGGGCAACCAGGATGATGCCATGGAGATTCGCCGGCAATTGACCGCTTTGTGGGCGCGCTTGCCGGAAGTCGAGGGCGCGCTGAACACCCGGGTGGCGACGCCCCAGGCGCTCCACGGTTTGCTGCTGGGGCTGGCCGGGAGCTGGTCGGCCCTCGATCCGCTGGCGGGCGTCCCGGCCTTCGCACCGCTGGACTTCCTCGAATTGCAGCGCGGCTACGAGCCGTTGCTCGACTGGCTGGAAACCACCCTGGAACTGGTTCGCGCCGGCTATCGTGGCCTGGCCTTCGAGCGCAATGCGCAGGTCTTCTCGATCCAGTTGCCTGACGACCAACCGGACCAACGCCTGGTGATCGGCCTGCGCATGCCCAACGGCGCCAGCGAGCAGGCGGCGGTCGAGTGGTTGCGCGGGGCGATCATCGCGTCGGCACCGCACGTCCCGCTGCTGAGCCGACAACGCATGAGCGGTCTGCCCCACCAAGTCATGAGCCGCAACGAACAGGTGGCCTACAGCGTGGGCGACGACACCCGTTTGTTTGTGGTGGCCGCCAGCGGGCAATGGTTCGACGCGCAATTACCGCTGCACATCGTGGCGCCGGCATCGGCCCAGGCCAGTAGCCCGTGGCAAGTGGTGTTGTTCGTGGCGCAAGTCAGTGAAAGTGCCTGATCGCAAAAGGGGAGTGGTATGCCTGATGGAAGTGGCGGGGCGGTTCGGAGTCTGCATGAGGCACCACTGAGCAGCGCTTTTCGCCAGGCCTGGCTGAAGTGGTCCCAGCAATGGCAAGACCTGCCCAAGGACAGCGACCCTGCGGTTTTGGTCAATCGGGTGGTGGAGTTCTCCGGGCGCAGCGCCCAGCGTCTGTGGCGGGTGGCCTTCGCCACCGTTGGCGATGCCGCTACCGAGCAGGTCAAGTCGCTGGTCTATGCCTTCGTGGCGCTGGTGGACGAAACCTTGCTGTTCAGCCCTTGGCCCGGGCAACTGGCCTGGCAGCAGCACCCCCTCGAGTCACGCATGTATGCCAGTCGCCAGGCCGGCGAGCGCTTGCCGGCGGCGATCAAGAAATTGCTGGACGAGCAGATGCCCGGCACCCGGGACCTGGCGAATGTCTACCTGCAATGCCTGATCCTCGGGTTCCAGGGGCGATTGCGTGGCGAGCCCGGCCAGGTCCAGCATGCCAAATGGCGCGTGGCACTGTTCACATTCGCCTGGCAACACGATCCCGATTATGTCGACGTCAGCCAACGCCTGGCACAGTCTTCGGCGACGCCGCCAGTGCGCATGCCGGTGCAGCAATCACTGCCGGACGGTGTTCGCCTGGGGCTGGCTATCCTGGCGATGGTGGTGTTACTGACCGGGCTGGGGCAGGTGTTCTGGCATGACATTCGCTCGGAACTCGAACCGGTGTTGCAACTGAACGAGTCGGCGGTGGTTCAGGAGGTGGATTCATGAGCCCCCTGAGCATCGTTGCCCTGGTGGTGCTCGCCATCGTTGTGGTGTTGTTGATCGCGGCCCTGATCTGGTGGCTGCGGACCCAAGGCGGGGCGGCGATCCGCAGTTTCTATGGCGCGGTGCGCCGCATGGAACAGGAGCAGGGCACTCGGGACCGCTATCAGATGCCCTGGCTGATGATGCTCGGCAACGAGGCCGACGGTGCCCAACTGTGTGCCCAGTGGCGCTTGCAACCGACCGACAAGGCGGCCTGGTTCGGGCGCTGGTTTTCCGATCTCGAAGGTGCGGTGCTGGTGGTGCCCCAGGCGTTGTTCCTGCCCGATGTTGGCATGAACCGGCAACGGGGTAATTGGTGGCGCCTATTGGGGCTGATGTTGCGCTTGCGCAGCAAGCGACCATTGGATGCGGTGATCTGGACGGTGCCGTTCAGCACCCTCGACGACATCGAACACACCACCGAACTGAGCCTCAAGGTCCGGCGGTGCTTTATCGACCTGTTGCAACGGTTCGGCCTCAGCCTGCCGGTGTATGTGGTGATTACCGGGATGCAAGAGCTGCCCGGCATCCAGGAACTGGTCAGTGCGTTGCCCGCCGAGGCACGTGAATCGATGCTGGGCTGGTCCTCGCCCTATTTGCCGGATGCGGCCTGGCAGTCGCAGTGGAGTGACCAGGCCTTGGACCAGGTCAACGCGGCGGTGTCGCAGTCGATCATCGAGATCGGTGCGCTGTCGGGGCAGTTGGGCACCGATCTTTATGGATTGCCGGAGCGTTTCGAAGGCTTGCGGCGAGCCTTGCAGATCCTGCTGGAACCGGTGTTCCAGGGCAATGCCCAAGGCGAAGCACCGCGTTTTCGCGGGGTGTATTTCACCGCCAGCCAGGCACCGGCCATCAGCGGCGACGGTTTGACTGCCCTCGACAGTGCCCAGCGGCAAACCGTGTTCGCCCGGCAATTATGGTCGCGGCGTCTGGTGGCCGAACGTGGCCTGGCCCAGCCTGTGCCACGGCTGTTGCGCTTGCGCCAGCGCGGGCATCGGCTGGCCGGAGCGGTGGCGTTGGTGGTGGGCCTGGTCTGGTTGGGAGGCATGGTCTGGGTCTGGCACGATTCGGTGGAACAAGCCGAGGGGCTGTCGCGGCTGATCCTCAGCGCCCATAAGAACCACCTGGTGGTCGACCCTGACGAACCGCAACTGGAACCGACCCGGCACAACGTGCAGAACTACTGGAACGTGCTGGAGAAGGCCCCGAGCTGGCGCTTCGTCTCGGTGGTCTTTCCCACCTCGTGGTTCTCTTCCGTGGACACGCAACTGGAGAATGGGTTGCGCCTGACGGCTCGGCACCATTGGATATTGCCCTTGCGCGACCTGCTCAATTCAGACCTGGAGCAGCTCAAATCCATCCGCAACACCGAGCGGCGGGGCAATGTGGAGAGCGAAGACCCGGCGCAATGGCAGAGCTACGTGAAGGCCAAGGGGCTGGTGGAACTCGCGGTACGCCTTGAGCAGCACAACCAAATGTTCAATCAGGTGGTGAACGATCCCAAGGCACCGCTGGACGAACTGGTGCAACTGAGTAACACCGCCCTGTCCCTGGGGCTCAACACCGGCACTTTGAGCCGGCCACGGTTCTATAACCGGGTGCTGTTCGATGCCCAGAACAGCGATCTGAAAGGGCTGGACCTGAACGTCGCGCGCCCGGTGATCGCCGATAACTTCACCGGCCTGATGCAGCGCTGGCTGGACCATTACTTCCTGGCGGACAACTTTGTGCGCCAGGCCGGCTATCTCAAGCTGCACCTGCAGCGGTTGGAGGCCGGCAGTGGCAATTCGTTGAGCGAACTCGAAGACCTGATGGCGCTGATCGATGATTTGCAGGCGCTGGTCAGCCTGACCAATTCGGCCTGGGGGCGGGGCAAGGGCCCGGACCTGGTCCCCGGCTACAGCCAGATGCTGGACAAAGTCAGCCACAGCACCCTGCTGGGGCCGGATATTGAGCAGGACCTGGAGAGCCAGGCGGCGAAGTTGCAGCAGAGCTTTCGTGACCAGTGGATCGTCCAGGCCGGTTCCCGGGACAATCTGCTGGTGCAACAGGGCAGTGGCTTGCTGGTCTTGCAAGACCATGTCACGGCGCTGAACGGTGCGGTGCAGGCACTGTTCAAGCGTGATTTCGTGGCGTTGGCCATGCGGAAGGATCCGTCGGGCAGCAACCCCGATTCGATCGGCCAGGGTCATGGCAGCGATGATTTCAGCGTCGCCCTGAACTACTTCGCCAGCTACAAGAGCTATGCCCATGAAGAGCTGCCGCGCATCCCGCCGGATTACCGTGACGCACTGATGCAGGCCGCTGAGGGCGCCGCGGCGAGGGCCATGTGGTCGAGCCTGGATGAAAACAGCGAGCCCTTGCCCGGCATGGGCTTCAACGTGCAAACGACCCAGGCCGTTGCGCTGCAAAAAGCCTTCATGGACGTACACCGTGGCGATCTGGCGATCCGTTTCCAGCGTCTGCTCAATCGCCGGGCATTGGCGCAGATCAAGCGTGGCCTGGACGAAATCGAGGCCCAGCCGCTGTTCAGCCAGCGGACCGATGTCCAGCGTTGGGATGGTTCGAAAAACTTCGGCTTGCAACTCTACGGTGCCAGCGATCCACAAGACCTGAAGCTGAACCTGGCCCAGCAATTCGGCGCGATGCTGCAGATCGCCGAGCAGCGAATGCCTGCGTTGGAATGGCTGATCGTCCAGCAGGACAACCTGTCGGCCCTGGAACATGACCAGGTGGCACGCTTCATGGCCCTCAACGACGAATTGCTCAAGTACAAGAACCAGAACCCGGCCAGTTCGGCGGCCCAACTGGAACAATTGGTGAGCCGGGACTTTATCGTCATGGACACCACCTCCTGCGCGCAGATCTTGCAGACCTCCAGCCTGCCCAGTGGGCGCGGTGACCTGGCCTTGCGCACGATCGCGTTGCAGCAGGGCGCCCTGCAACGGTGCCTGTACCTGCAACAGAACCAGGCCGCGACCGCCTGGAATGACCTGGCCAACTATTTCAATCAGTACCTGGCCGGGCGTTTTCCATTTGCCCAGGATGTGCGAGCCAGCGATGCCGACCCCGCGCGAGTCCAGCACCTGCTGGAGTTGATCGATACACGCCTGCCCCTGGCCCAGGCCGGGCTGACGTTGAGCCAGACACCGGAGCGGCTGGCGGCCGAGGATTTTCTCAACCGTTTGAAGCAGGCCGGCACTTGGCTCG
This sequence comes from Pseudomonas sp. RL_5y_Pfl2_73, assembly GCF_963970515.1. Taxonomy (NCBI): domain Bacteria; kingdom Pseudomonadati; phylum Pseudomonadota; class Gammaproteobacteria; order Pseudomonadales; family Pseudomonadaceae; genus Pseudomonas; species Pseudomonas sp. RL_5y_Pfl2_73. Next base: position 169,265 of record NZ_CAXAPD010000007.1, read on the forward strand.
GGCCGCTGTTCGTACGCGACAAGAGTGGCATCCTGGGGGTGGAAATGGACGTGCGCTGGCGCACCGATCGCGAAGAGGAGCGCGGCGCCGATCAGGTGATCGCCTGGAGCCTGGATGCCGGTAACCAACAGATCAGCTACCCCGGCGGCGGCCAGCAGAACCTGCGCTGGATGGTGGGTCAGCCCGTGCGCCTGACCTTGCGTTGGGCCCGGAACGGTTATCAGCGGCCGGCCAACGATCCGCTGCAACCGAACCTGGTGGTGCGCGACCTGGAGGCCGGTTGGGAGTACCAGGGGCCCTGGTCGTTGCTGCGCCTGATGCGCTCGCTGGTGTCGGTTCAGCGCCAGCCAAATGCCGACTACACCGATTTCCCCCTGGCCCTGCAACTGCCGGTGACCGCTCAGACCCAGGCCAGCACGGCGCAGCAAACGTTGATGTTCGTGCGCCTGTCGTTGATGAGCCAGGGCTCCAAGCTGCCCTTGTCGATCCCGCCGCTGCCGACGCGGGCACCCCGTTCACCGTTCATGGCGACCGCATCGAGCCCCGCCATCGCCACCCGCGAGGAGGGTCTGTGAGTTTGCCGATATCGCCTTTGCCAGAGCTGGTCAACCAGTTGCTCGAGCCGATCAGCGCCGAGTCGCCCTGTGGCCCGGACCTGCGCTACGAACCGGAGTATGACCAGTTGCGCGAATTGCGCCGGGAGGACGACACCAGCCTGCCCACCGGTGTGTGGCAGTCTTCGATCAAGCGCGCCCTGTGGCCAGACCTGGAACGGCTCGCGACCACGTTGCTGCTGGAGCGCAGCAAGGACCTGATGATCAGTGCCTGGCTGGGGGAGGCCTGGCTGCATATGGCCGGGCTGGAGGGGTTGCCGGGCAGCCTGGCGCTGGTGGTGGGGCTGTGTGAGCGCTATCCGGAGCAGTTGCACCCCCAGGCCGAGGAAGGCGACCAGTCATGGCGGGTGATCCCGCTGGAGTGGTTGGCCCGTCGCTACAGCGAAGTGCTGCTCACGCGGGTGCCGTTGTTCGACGGCCGGGAACAGGCCTTCGCCGCTTTCTGTCTGGACGACTGGCAACGCTTGCAGCGCCAGCAAGTGTTGGTCAACGACAGCAAGAACGCCAAGGCCTCGGCCGAAGCGGCGCGCAACGATCAAAAGAAGCTCAGCGAACTGATTCGCAACACACCCTTGTCGTTCTGGTTGCATCGCCAGGGCAGCCTGATGTTGAGCCTGCAACACCTGCAACGGCTCGAAGCCTGGAGCGACGCTTACCTGGGCAACCTGGCCCCGGGCTACAAATCCCTGCAGGACGTGATGCAGGCCTTGTTGGCACTGGTAGAGGAGTTCATCGCGATGCACCCACAGCAACCCACCGTCGCGCCGGTGCAAACGTCCCCGGCGACCACGACGTCGACGTCCCAGCCGCAGACGGCACCTGCCCAGGTCTTCCAGGAGCCGGCCAATCGTGAAGAGGCCTACCGACAATTACTGGTCATCGCCGGTTACCTGGCTCGCACCGAACCCCACAGCCCGGTGCCCTACCTGATCCGGCGCGGCGTGGAGTGGGGCAACAAGCCGTTGAGCGAGTTGCTGGGGGAACTGATCAGTGCCGATGCCGAATCCCGGCGGTTGTGGACGTTATTGGGCGTTCTCTAACGCTCCTCGTCGTGCCACCGCACTGGCGTCAGCACCGGTTTGCCGGAAAAGAACGCGGTCAGGTTCTGGCCCACCAGCTCTACCATTGCGCGAGTCGCTTCCGGCGACAGGCCGGCCACGTGGGGTGTGAGGACGACGTTGGGCAGGTTTTTCAGCGCCTGCGGTACCTCGGGCTCGTGATCGAACACATCCAGGGCCGCTCCGGCGATTCGTCGGTGCTCCAGGGCGTTGATCAGATCGGCGGTGGCGACCACGCTGGCCCTGGCGACGTTGACCAGAAATCCTTTTGGCCCGAGGGCGTCGAGGGTCTGCTTGTTGATCAACTGCCGGGTATCCAGACCGCCTGGCGTGGCGACGATCAGGAAGTCCGAAACCCGCGCCAGTTCCGTGGGCGTGGCGCAGAAGGTGTAGGGCACGTCATTGCGCACCCGGCGATTGTGATAGCTGATACTCATGTCAAAGCCCAGGGCGGCCCGTTTGGCGATTGCCATGCCCACCGCGCCAAGGCCCAACACGCCCAGCCGCTTACCCGCCAGGGAAGGGCGCGCGGCCCTTGGCCATTCGCCGCGTCGCAGGGCTGCATCGTAATGGGGTATGTCGCGCACCAACGCCAGCAACAGCGCCATGGCATGGTCGGCCACCGACGAGGCGTTGACCCCGGCGCCGTTGGTGACCACGATGCCCCGATGGCGCGCGGCCTGCAGGTCCACCTGCTCGTAGCCGGCGCCGATCACGCAGATGATTTTAAGGTTGGGCAGAGCGGCAATTTCCTCGGCCGTCAGGCCCAGGGGGCCGCGGGTCAGCACTGCGCTGAAGCGTTCACCGTGTTCGAAAATCGCCGTCTTGCGTTCGGCAGGCGTGGGTGCCAGTTCCAGGTGATAGCCCTGACGCTCAAGAATCGGCAGGTATTCATTGACGGTTTCAACCAGTACCAGAACGGTTGCGGTCATGCTGGGCTCCTGTGGGCGCTGGGGCGATTTCACGTATTCAACCTGATTGTAGGAGTCGGGGGCAGGGGGGATTGGCTTTTTATGTGCATTTCGGATTTTGTTGACTGACTGGGTACATATCCATTGCTGCGGTAACGGCTGCTTAGGGTTCCGCCCTGACGGCGGGTCACTTTCGAAAAGCCCGGAAGCCGGCCCAGTCGAAAGTAACCAAAGCGCTTTTGCCCCACCACTTGGCACCTCGCCTAGGCTCGGCATGCCTGAACGAAGGCATTGCTCCGTGGGCCGCCGCGAAGGGCCATCCATGGCCCAGCGCGGCTAACCCGGCATCCATGCCGGGTTGCCCACTGCGCAATGCCTGCGTTCGGCCAGCGTGGTTAACGGGGCGCCCGAGATCAACGTCCACGCCGAGGCGGCCTAGTAGCCGGCCTGGCTCTTCTGGTCGTACACCCATCAGATCTGTTTGAGCAGGACCTGTGGGAGCAAAGCTTGCTCGCGAGGCGGCCTGACGGCCGGCCTGGCTCTCCGGTCGTGTCCCAATCCAACTGTGGGAGCGAGCTTGCTCGCGAAGGCGGCGGTACATTCAGTGCTGGTGCAATCTGACCCACCGCTATCGCGAGCAAGCTCGCTCCCACAGGGAATGCAGGGATAATTCTATGGCAGCGATCTGATATGCATAACCGCTCCTCAGCTAAGCCTTTGCTTCTGCTCACTAATCCCGGACAATCGCGCCCCTGTTTCGGCCAGGGCGCTGCCTGTCGGGTTTTCCGACTCGTCCTGGCCGGGTGCATGTGACCGGAAAGCGGAGATCCGACCGGATGAATGATCAGGCCAATAGCGTCGAAGAGCGCTTTGAAACGACAGTCCCAGCCACCCTCAGCCAATGGAGTCGCCAGGACACCACCTGGATGCTGGGTCTGTTTGGCACCGCCATCGGTGCAGGCACTCTGTTCTTACCCATCAATGCGGGCCTGGGCGGCTTCTGGCCGTTGCTGATCCTGGCGGTGCTGGCGTTCCCCATGACGTTCTATGCCCACCGGGGCCTGACACGTTTTGTATTGTCCGGTCGCGACGGCGCGGACATCACCGAAGTGGTGGAAGAACATTTCGGCCTCAAGGCCGGTGCGCTGATCACGCTTTTGTACTTCTTTGCCATCTTTCCGATCCTGCTGATCTACAGCGTGGCGTTGACCAACACGGTGGGCAGTTTCCTGGAGCATCAGTTGCATATCCAGCCGCCTCCTCGGGCTGTGCTGTCCCTGGTGCTGATCCTCGGCCTGCTGGCAGTGGTGCGATGCGGCGAGCAGGCGATCGTCAAGGCCATGAGCCTGATGGTCTACCCATTCATCGTTGCGCTGCTGTTCCTGGCGGTGTTCCTGATTCCCCACTGGAGCGGCGGCATCCTGACCACCGCGTCCACCCCGCCGGAACCTTCGGCGCTGCTGCATACCTTGTGGCTGGCGATCCCGGTGATGGTGTTCTCGTTCAACCACTCGCCGATCATCTCGGCCTTTGCGGTGGACCAGAAACGGCGCTACGGCGGCAACGCCGAGGAGCGCAGTTCGCAGATCCTCTCGCGCGCCCATGTGCTGATGGTGGTGATGGTGCTGTTCTTCGTGTTCAGCTGCGTGCTGACCCTGACCCCGGCGCAACTGGCTGAAGCCAAGGCGCAGAACCTGTCGATCCTGTCGTACCTGGCCAACCACTTCAGCAACCCGACCATCGCCTTTGCCGCGCCGTTGATTGCATTTGTCGCCATCTCAAAATCGTTTCTGGGGCACTACATCGGCGCCAGCGAGGGCCTCAAGGGCCTGATCGTCAAGAGCGGCCGTCGCCCGGCGCCCAAGACCCTGGACCGCCTCACCGCCGCGTTCATGTTGATGGTGTGCTGGATCGTCGCGACCCTCAACCCGAGCATCCTGGGCATGATCGAAACCCTGGGCGGTCCGGTTATCGCGGCTATCCTGTTTCTGATGCCGATGTATGCGATCCGCAAAGTTCCGGCCATGGCCCGTTATCGCGGCCAGGCTTCGAATGTCTTCGTTACGTTGGTGGGTTTGGTGGCGATTACGGCGTTGGTTTATTCCCTCTTGGCGTAGGCCTTTTGTGGGGGGCGGGATTTTTGAGGTTGGTGTGTATATCCGTTGCTGCGGTAACGGGCACTGGCGGTTCAGCCCTTACAGCGGGTCACTTTTGGAAGAGCGCCAAAAGTAACCCGCTGTAAGGGCGGAACCCTAAGCCGCCGTTACCGCAGCAACGGATATGCCCCCAAAAAAAGGCACTTCACCTCAAATAGACAAGCATAAAAAAAACGCCGCCCCTCGCAAGAAGGGCGGCGTTTTTAGTCGGGCGTTTTAAGCTTTAGGCTTGAACGACCGGGATGTTGGCATTTGCAGCCGCTTCACGGAACTCGGCGATCTGGTCGAAGCTCAGGTAGCGGTACACGTCCGCTGCCATGCTGTCGATCTTGCCGGCGTATTCCATGTACTCCTCGACGGTCGGCAAGCGACCCAGGATCGAAGCCACGGACGCCAGTTCGGCCGAAGCCAGGTAGACGTTCGCGCCGTCACCCAGACGGTTCGGGAAGTTACGGGTCGAAGTCGACACCACGGTGGCGTTCGGCTCGACGCGTGCCTGGTTACCCATGCACAGCGAGCAGCCTGGCATTTCCATCCGTGCACCGGCCTTGCCGTAGATGCCGTAGTAGCCTTCTTCGGTGAGCTGGTGTGCGTCCATCTTGGTCGGCGGCGACAGCCACAGGCGAGTTGGCAGTTGGCCCTTGACCTGCTCCAGCAGTTTACCGGCAGCGCGGAAGTGACCGATGTTGGTCATGCACGAACCGATGAACACTTCGTCGATCTTCTCGCCAGCAACGCTGGACAGCAGACGGGCGTCGTCCGGATCGTTCGGTGCGCAGAGCACAGGCTCGCTGATGTCGGCCAGGTCGATTTCGATGACTTCGGCGTATTCGGCGTCGGCATCGGCTTCCATCAGTTGCGGGTTGGCGATCCAGGCTTCCATCGCTTGAGCGCGACGTTCCAGGGTACGTGCATCGCCGTAGCCTTCGCCGATCATCCAGCGCAGCAGGGTGACGTTGGATTGCAGGTACTCGGTGATCGACTCTTTCGACAGCTTGATGGTGCAACCGGCAGCCGAACGTTCGGCCGAGGCGTCGGACAATTCGAAAGCCTGTTCCAGGGTCAAGCCTTCCAGGCCTTCGATTTCCAGGATGCGGCCGGAGAAGGCGTTTTTCTTGCCTTTCTTCTCGACGGTCAACAGACCGTTCTGGATGGCGAAGTACGGAATGGCATGAACCAGGTCACGCAGGGTGATGCCAGGTTTCATTTTGCCCTTGAAGCGCACCAGGATCGATTCTGGCATGTCCAACGGCATGACGCCGGTGGCAGCGGCGAACGCGACCAGGCCGGAACCGGCTGGGAACGAGATGCCCATCGGGAAACGGGTGTGCGAGTCGCCACCGGTACCCACGGTGTCTGGCAGCAGCATGCGGTTCAGCCACGAGTGGATGATGCCGTCGCCCGGACGCAGGGAAACGCCGCCGCGGGTCATGATGAAGTCAGGCAGGGTGTGGTGGGTGGTGACGTCGATCGGCTTCGGATAGGCTGCGGTGTGGCAGAAGGACTGCATCACCAGGTCAGCCGAGAAGCCCAGGCACGCCAGGTCTTTGAGTTCGTCACGGGTCATGGGACCAGTGGTGTCCTGGGAACCCACGGTGGTCATTTTCGGTTCGCAGTAGGTACCAGGACGTACGCCTTGGCCTTCTGCCAGACCGCAAGCCTTGCCGACCATCTTCTGCGCCAGGGTGAAACCCTTGGTGCTTTCGACTGGGGCTTCAGGCTTCTTGAACAGGTCGAACGCTGGCAGACCCAGCTCAGCGCGAGCCTTCTCGGTCAGGCCACGGCCAATGATCAGCGGAATACGACCGCCGGCACGGACTTCGTCCAACAGCACAGGGGTCTTCATTTCGAAAGTGGTGATGACTTCGTCGGTACCGTGCTTGCAGACTTTGCCGGCATGCGGGTACAGGTCGATCACGTCGCCCATGTTCATGTTCGAAACGTCGAACTCGATTGGCAGTGCGCCGGCATCTTCCATGGTGTTGTAGAAGATCGGAGCGATTTTGCTGCCGAAGCAGAAACCGCCAGCACGCTTGTTCGGCACATAAGGAATGTCGTCGCCGAAGAACCACAGCACCGAGTTGGTCGCCGATTTACGCGAGGAACCGGTACCGACCACGTCGCCGACGTAGGCGATCGGGAAGCCCTGGCCGCGCATTTCTTCGATCTGCTTCATCGGGCCGGTCTTGCCTTGCTCGTCCGGAACGATGCCGTCACGGGCCATTTTCAGCATGGCCAGGGCGTGCAGCGGGATGTCAGGACGCGACCAGGCGTCTGGGGCAGGGGACAGGTCGTCGGTGTTGGTTTCGCCGGTGACCTTGAACACGCGCAGGCTGATCTTGTCGGCCAGCACCGGACGCTTCTTGAACCACTCGCCGTCAGCCCAGGATTGCAGCACGCCTTTGGCGTGAGCGTTGCCGTTCTTGGCTTTTTCAGCCACGTCGTGGAAGGCATCGAACATCAGCAGGGTGTGCTTGAGTTCTTCGGCGGCTACCGGCGCCAGCTCGGCGTCGTCCAGCAGATCCACCAGGGTCACGATGTTATAGCCGCCCTGCATGGTGCCGAGCAGTTCAACGGCACGCTTCTTGTCCAGCAGAGGGGATTGGACCTGGCCCTTGGCCAGGGCGGACAGGAAGCCGGCCTTGACGTAGGCAGCCTCGTCGACTCCAGGCGGAACACGATTGGTGATCAGGTCAACGAGGAAAGCTTCTTCGCCAGCCGGAGGATTTTTCAGCAGCTCGATCAGGCCTGCGGTTTGTTCGGCGTTAAGCGGCTGGGGAACGATACCCAGGGCTGCGCGCTCTTCGATATGTTTGCGGTAGGCTTCAAGCACAGTTATTACCCTCATCAGTGGTCCCAAATGGGTGTCCGGGACGCTCATCCAGGAACCCACGGTACTCATGCGCGTCGGCGGCTTTTTGAGCTACCACGCCAGAGTTTCCGCACGTTCCTCACAGAAGCTGCTTTCAAAGTTTTACGCCTGCAGAACGGGGAGCTGATGAGGGTTGGCGTTGGGCTTTCCCCGCTGGAAAGACCCTTCGCCAACACCGCTCTGAAGGAACGACTGTGCTCGTGACGCTTTGAAAACAGCTTCTAACGGACATTGGCGCCTTAAAAGGCTGGCTGATTCTACGGGAAAAAAAAATTAAAGGTAAGTTGGGCCTGGAAGTTTGAGGGGTGATCAATCTTAGACAAAGGGCTAACATGCCGGCCTGTCCTGCTTTTGCGTGTGCGTTTCCTTATGCCCAACCAGCTCATCAAGACCCCCTGCGTCGGCCTTTGTTCCACTGTCTACGGTGACCTGGTGTGCCGTGGCTGCAAGCGGTTCCACCATGAAGTGATTCACTGGAACGGTTACAACGAGGATGAAAAGCGCGCGGTGTGGATGCGGCTCGAGCAGCTGTTGGTGCAGGTGATGGTGGCCAAGTTGGAGGTTTTCGACCCGGGGTTGCTGCGCCAGCAACTGGAGTCGCGCAAGATCCGCTTTGTGCCGCACCAGTCGGAATATTGCTGGGCCTATCAGTTGATCGCCCGGGGGGCGCGGGTGATCAACAACCTGGAAGCCTACGGCATGGTGCTGATGCCGGAGTTTCGCGACTGGGAACTGCCGGACCTGCGCGATGCCATTGATCGGGAGTTTTTCCTTCTGTCCGAAGCCCATTACCAGCGCTATATCGCACCGGGGTTCCTGAAGGATGCGATTGGCGGCTGAAAAGATCGCAGCCTTCGGCAGCGCCTACAAGGATCGCGCCATACCTAGGCACTGGCGAAGTCTACGGTCTTTTTTGATATTCAATCCTTGACCGCCAACTCCACCAGGTGGTCCTCGACCTCCTGTGGCTTGAGCACCAGCACATCGCTTTCCAGCGTATCGAGCACAGCTTCGGCGGTGTTGCCGATCAGGACCCCAGACAACCCCGAGCGGGCCACGGTGCCGATCACCGTCACCGCCGCCTGTAGCCTGTGCGCCGTGTACGGAATCAAGACGTCCGCCGGGCCTTCTTCTATATGCAAGTGCTGATCATCGATGTCGAATTCGGCCTGGAACGCCCGGCATTGTTCGCGGTAACGGGCTTCGATGGTTTCTTTGAGCTGGAACGTCGGGTCGGCGGACGAGAGCATCGGCGAGGGGTGGGCGGCGATCACATGCAGGTGCGCCTTGGCGAGGAGGGCGATGTCATAGCCATGATCGATGATGGTGGCGTGCAGGTGGCGATGCTCGCCGTCGGCATTGCCAACGTCGACGGCGGCCAGGATCACTTTATCTTTCCAGGCCCCGGCAGTTTTCACCAGCAACACCGGGGTCGGGCAATGGCGTAGCAGCTTCCAGTCCGCCGGGGTCAGCAGGGCTTTTTTCAGCGGGTTATCGGGGAAGTGCTGCTTGATCACTAGCCCACAACCTTCAGCCTGCTGTACGTCGATGATGGTTTCGTGGAGACTTTCGTTCCAGGCCTGCTCGGTGGTGACGCTGTAGCCGTCAGCCAGCAGTGCGGTCTTGAGCACGCTGAGTAGGCCGGTATGGTCATGCTTTTTGTCGCATACCAGCAGGTGCAGGTGGGCCTGGGTCGCTCCGGCGATCAGTTTGGCGCGCTTGAGCGCCAGGCTTTCCGAATGTTCGGGCTCAATGACCACCAGGATGCTGCGAATGGCTTGCATGATCGGCGTTCTCCTGCAATGAAAAGGCTGGCGTTGTTCAACTATAGTTGTTGTGGGGCAGTCTAGTCGCTGTGGGTGAGTCGTCGACTTGATGCATATCAACGGCGGTGGCTGGTGGTCTGGGGGCAGGCCGGTATAATCGGCGCCCTTCGCTCGACTACCTTTTCCCGTGAGCCCCATGAATCTTCCCGAAATTCACGAATTCCTTGGTTGCCGCACCCCCGATGCCTGGGTCCAGGCCGCGTTGGCTGACCAGGAAACGTTGCTGATCGACCATAAGAACTGCGAATTCAAGGCGGCCAGCACGGCCCTGAGCCTGATCGCCAAATACCATTCCCACGTCGACCTGATCAATCTGATGTCGCGCCTGGCCCGGGAAGAGCTGGTGCATCACGAGCAGGTCATGCGCTTGATGAAAAAGCGCAAGATCGGTTTGCGCCAGCTCTCCGCCGGGCGTTATGCCTCGGGGTTGCGCAAGGTGGTACGCAGTCACGAACCGGTCAAGCTGGTGGATACCCTGGTGGTTGGCGCCTTCATCGAGGCCCGCAGCTGCGAGCGTTTCGAGGCCTTGGTGCCACATCTGGATGATGAGCTGGGCAGGTTCTATTTCGGTTTGCTGAAAAGCGAAGCCCGGCATTTCCAGGGCTACCTGAAGCTGGCTTATCAGTACGGCGACGCCAAGGACATTGTCCAGGTCATCGACAAGGTCCGTGACGCCGAGCGGGAGCTGATCGAATCACCGGATGTGGAGTTTCGGTTCCACAGTGGTGTGCCAACGACATTGGGTTGTTTGGCCTGACGCCATCGTCGGAACGCCGCCCGGAGCAGGCTCGCTCCCACATTTGATTTTCAGTGAACACGAGTAAATGTGTACATAGGAAATCCCTTGTGGGAGCGAGCCTGCTCGCGATAGGGCCTTTTGCAGCGCCGCCTCCTAAACGGACAGCCCCAGTCGTTCATGCCACTGGGCAATGGATTCCTCGGGATAGACTTCGAACTGCTGATCGCCCTTATGCGCCTCGACTTCCACCCACGGCGCCTTGGAGCCGAGCATCAAGTGGGTGTGCTGCGGCGGAACCGGCAGCGGTGTATCGATGGCCGAGGCAAAAGGGTGAATCAGGTCCGGCCATTCGGGGCTGAACAGCCATAGTCCTGAACCGCACAAGGAACAGAAATGCCGTTCGGCACTGCTGCGGTGGGAGCGTTGATCGCTTTCGTCCTTAAGCCGCGCATGATAGATCGAGATGTGCTTGCGACCGCGCACCTTCAGGCTCTGGGCATCGCCCCCCAGGTTGATCGCAAAACCGCCGCCGCCCTGGGTCTTGCGGCAGATCGAGCAGTAGCAGCGCTGATAAGGGTAGGGGTGAGCACTGTCGAGGGTGAACGACACCGCGCCGCAGTGGCAGGATCCTTCTAGCTGCATGGGAACCTCCAGTGGGATTGGAAATGACTCAGTACAGCCTAGACAGTCTGCGTCTTGACAGTTGAACTGAGGGTGACCATGTTCGCGAAGGCGTTGGGACAGCTTCCATCACTTGGGCATCCGCCACAAATACCACGCCGCCACCGTCCGATAAGGGCTCCAGGCCAGGCCGATCTCAGCCATCTGCTTGCGGCTGGGCTGTTGCGCCAAGCCTTTGAGTCGTCGATAACCTTCGCGTACGCCAAAGTCATCGGCTGGGAGGATGTCCGGTCGCTCCAGGCTGTAGATCAGCAGCATCTCCACGGTCCAGCGCCCGACGCCACGCAAGCTGATCAGGCGTTCGATCAACACTTCGTCGTCCATGGCCCACGCGGTGGTGTAATCCGGCACGATTCCATCCAGCGTCGCCTGGGCGATGCCCTGGATGGTCGCGATCTTGCTGGCGGAAAACCCACAACCGCGCAACTGCGCAACGTCTGTTGCCAGAATTTGCCCGGGCCTGGGGAATGTCTGTGTCGGGAACAACGCCAGCAGTCGACCGAGAATTGCATCGCCGGCCTTGGCGTGCAGTTGCTGATAGGCAATTGCCCGTACCAGGGCTTCATAGGGATCGCGGGCCGGCTTGGGTTGCAGCAGGCATGGGCCGATCATCTCGACGTGACGTTGCCAGTCTTCGTCGAGACTTGCCAGCAAGGCACTGGCGTCGTGGTAGGGCGCAGGCATCGGGTATTCGCTCTCCCGGGCGCTCAAAACGCCAGGGGCAGCGAAACCTGCACCGCAGCTTTTTCCAGGCGCAGCAGAAACGCCTTGCGCGGCTGTCCGCCACCATAGCCGGTCAACGAGCCATCCGCGCCGATCACTCGGTGGCAGGGAATGACGATGGCCAAGCGATTCTGCCCGTTGGCCAGGCCCACGGCGCGGCTGGCGCCAGGGCTGCCCAGGGCCGTGGCAATGCCGCCGTAGCTGCGGGTTTCGCCGTAGGGAATCTTTTGCAGTTCAGCCCAGACCCGTACGGCGAAGGCGCTGCCGGGCATGTGCAACGGGACGTTGAACGCTGTCAGCTTGCCGGCGAAATACTCGGCCAGTTCGCTTTCGATCTGTTGCAAATGAGCGTTGTTCCCCGGCGCAACCGTGTAGCCGTAGCGTTGCTGCAGCTCTTCCAGCTCCTTGGTCAGGGCCGGGCGATCGAGGAATTCCAGCAGCACCAGGCCTCGTCGTTCGGCCATGGCCAGCATGGGCCCCAGCGGTGTGGTCAGGCGGGTGAACAACAAAGGTTCGCTGAGGGCTGCACGGCCCGGGGTGATGTGGAAGGATTTCACGAACGCGTCACGAAAACCGCTCAATGACTCATAACCGGAGTCGAACGCGGCATTGTCGATGGAGCTGCCGTCCTTGATGCCGCCCAAGGCAATGCCCAGGCGGCGGCTGCGCAGGTAGGCGTGAAAGGTCATGCCGAAATGTTGCTTGAACCAGCGGCGCAGTTTCAGCGGCTCGATGCCTTGCTCCAATAGCAGGGCGTCGGTCCAGCGCAGGTCGGGTTCGGTGTCGACGGCCTTGAGCAGGGTCTGGATCCAGTCGGGTGCGATGGCGGCAGCGTCCAGTGGCTTGCAGCGCAGGCAGGCCCGGTAGCCGGCCGACATGGCTTCGTCGGCATGGGCGAAGAACTCCACGTTCTCCGGCTTCGGCTTGCGCGCGGTGCAACTGGGGCGACAGAAAATACCGGTGGTCTTGACCGCCGTGAAGAACACCCCCTCGTAGGCGGTGTCTCGTTCGAGCATGGCGCGGACCATCTCGGCATGGGGCGGGAGCAGCGAGTCGTGTAGGTTCATGGGCCTGAGCATAGAACCGTGCCCGGAACGACTCCACCGAAAAATCGACAGTGAATTTTCCGTTCACTTGGTCGGATGCTCACGAACAAAAGCGGAACCTTTGAGTCTTATCACCTGAAGGGAAGCCGCGACGCCTGTTCATGGCGTCGCGGCTTCTTTGTTTGTCTGTTCGAGGTGTTCAATACTTCCAGAACACCGGCGTGAACAGCACCAGCACGGTCAGGATTTCCAGCCGACCCAGCAGCATGCCAATGGTCAGCAGCCATTTGGCCGAATCTGGCAACGTCGAGAAGTTACCCGCCGGGCCGATGATATCCCCCAGTCCAGGGCCCACGTTGCATACTGCTGTGGCCGCACCGGACAGTGCTGTGGTCCAGTCCAGGCCGACCAGCGCCAACCCCAATGCAATGACGCCAATGGTCACCGCGAAAAAAAACGAAAAGGTCAGCAGTGAGCGGGCGATTTCTTCATCGATAGGATGGTTGTTGTATTTCTTTTGAGTCACCGCGCGAGGATGGATGAGCTGTTTCAAGCTGCCCATCAGAAGCGCATTGGCCACCTGGAATCGAAAGATCTTCAGGCCTCCGGAGGTGGATCCGGAACAGCCGCCGACGAAGGTCAGGTAAAAGAACAGCAAAACCGCAAAGCTTCCCCACAACGTGTAGTCCCCGAGCGCCACACCCGTGGTCGTGACCACCGAGGTGACGTTGACGGCTACGGTCCGTACCGCATCGAGCCAGGTGAAGTCACTGTTGAGGCTCAGCCAGGTGCCTGCCGCGAGCCAGACGAAGACCAGAAAAGCGATGAACCCCTGAACCTGGTGATCCTTGATCAGAGCGCGCCTGTTGCCGCGCAACGTGGAAACATACAGCGCAAAGGGCATCCCGCCGAAAATCATGATGACCACGGCGACCCAATGAATGGCCGGTTGTGTCCAGTGAGCCAAAGAGGCATCGGAGGTAGAGAAGCCGCCCGTGGAGATCAGCGTCATGGCGTGATTGATGGCCTCGAACGGCGTCATCCCGGCCAACCACAATGCCGCGGTGGAAAGGGCGGTCAGCCCCAAGTAGATCGACAATATGTATTTTGCCGCGACGTGCGAGCGCGGCGTGACTTTATCCGACCAGTCCGACGATTCGGTCTGGAACAGCCGCATGCCGCCGACCCGCAACAGCGGCAAGATCGCCACGGCCATGCCGATAAAGCCGATCCCGCCCAGCCATTGAAGCATCGAACGCCAGATGAGCAGGCCAGGCGATGCGGTATCGAGGCCGCTGAAAATGGTCGAGCCGGTGGTGGTGATGCCGGACATCGTTTCAAAAAAAGCGTCGGTGTAACTGATGTGTCGGATAAACACCATGGGCAGCGCGGCGAAAGCGCATACGAACACCCAACTTGCGGTCGTCAGCAGGTACATGTCTCTGGGGCGCATCTGGGCGTGTGCCGGTCTTCCACGGGCGACCAATGCAACGCCACAGACGAAAGTGATCAGGCTCGACCAGAGAAACGCCGACAAATCATCGTTGCGCTCGTACAGCATCAGCGTGAGCAGCGGAATCGCCATGCTGACCGCCAGGGTAATCAGGAAAATGCCGAGGATAAAACCGATGAGACGCAGAACCGCAATGGACATGAGAAACGCCTGATTCAATAAGCCCCACAGTATCGATTGGGGGCAATCGCCTACCGCGTAAAGTTTGCGTAAAAAAAGTGAGCGGTCACGCTAGACGACAAGGCAGTTTTCTTCAATACCGCCAGCGCCGGCCCCATTATTTTGGAGGCCCTTTCCTGAAACGAAGAAGATATGTAATGAGCTTGATACTTTCCATGGCCATTTTTGCTTTGGTGGCTTCCATTACACCCGGCCCGGTCAATATCGTCGCCCTCAGCTCCGGGGCGCGGTACGGTTTTCGTGCGACGTTGCGCCATGTGGGCGGTGCAACCTTGGGGTTTGTCTTGCTGCTGGTGCTGATGGGGCTGGGGTTGCATGAAATGTTGCAACGCTGGCCTGGCCTCACACGGGTGGTGCAACTGGGCGGCGTGGCGTTTCTGTTGTTCATGGCCTGGAAGCTGGCGATGGATAACGGGCACCTGGGCGGCGAGAGCGAAGGGCGGGCGCCGTCGATGTTTTATGGCGCGCTGATGCAATGGCTCAACCCCAAGGCCTGGCTGGCCTGCGTGGCGGGGATGGGTGCATTCGTGGCCGATGGCGAGGCGCGGCTGGTGTGGCAGTTTGCGGCGGTCTACCTAGTGATCTGCTACGTTTCGGTGGGCTGCTGGGCCTACGCCGGGAGTTTTCTACGCAACTGGCTGGGTAATCCGGCGACCATGCGCCTGTTCAATCGGGCGATGGCGGTGTTGTTGGTGGCCAGTGCGGTGTATCTGCTGTTGCCTTGAATCAATACGTTTAGCTGTTGGGTATAGGGACTGTGTAGGAGCTATGCAGGAGCTGTCGAGTGCAACGAGGCTGCGATCTCTCCCCAGGCAATTGAATCTCAAGCGAAAGATCAAAAGATCGCAGGCTTCGCCAGCTCCTACAGCGCCCGGCGGGAGCAAGTTCAACCGCGATACTGCCCGGGCGTAGCCGCCAGGTGTTGCTTGAAGGCACGCTGGAAATGCGCCTGGTCGGCAAACCCGCTGTCCAGCGCTACGTCGGCGATCAGCTTGCCTTCGCGCAATTGGCGCCGGGCAAACTGGATCCGGCGGTTGACCAGGAAAGCGTGGGGCGTCATCCCGTAATGGCGCTTGAAGGCTCGGCTCAGGTAGGACGGCGACAGCTGCGCGGCGGTGCAGATGTCTTCCAGCTTCAAGGCTTCGCTGCAATGGTCGTGGATAAACTGTGCCGCACGCATCAGGCCTGGATGGCTGCCCCGGTCCGGGCGACCGGCAGGGTTAAGCCGTTGTTGCAGGTCAATGAAAAATGCCTCGGCGGCGGCGTGCTTGGCGCCAGGCTCGAGTCGCTCGTCCACCAGTTGCTCATACAGCCGTCCCAATGCAGCAAACAGCTCCACGTCGCGGCTGTGCGTGGTGGCGAAGCCCTGGAAATCCAGGCTTTCGTCAAAGCCGATACGGCGCTGCAAGTCCCTGAGCCATTGGGTGTCGACGTACAACATCACGTAGGACCACGGCTGGTCGTCGATCGGGTTGCAGGCGTGGACGTCGCCCGGGTTCATCAGCACCACGGTGCCGCTTTCCACTTGCAAATTCGATCGTTCGTGAAGGTAGGTGCTGCGCCCGGCGGTGATCGCACCGATGGAAAAGTGGTCATGGGAGTGGCGCGAATAGCAGACCTTGCGCCCATCGCCGATGGCCCGGGCTTCGATGAAGGGCAGGGCCTCGTCGCGCCAGAAGCGTGGGGCGTCGTCATGGGGGGCGTGCTTCATCGGTCAGCGTCCTCGTCTTGAACCTGAGTGGCAGTGTATTAGGCCTGACCGGCAAATGCCCGTCGGATTTAGCCCGTTCGGTTTAAAGGGCCGGGGTCCTGGGCTAGACTTCATGAAGTCCCGCCAATGGAGTTCCCGATGCTCGCGCCACGCAAACCGGACGACGAAGCTGCTCGCCTCAAGAATCTGCACTCGCTCAAGCTGCTTGATACCGCGCCCGAAGAACGGTTTGACCGCCTGACCCGCCTTGCCCGACGCCTGTTTGACGTGCCCATCGCGCTGGTGTCGTTGGTGGACGCCAACCGGCAGTGGTTCAAGTCCAGCGCCGGCCTGGACGCCAGGGAAACCCCACGGGAGGTTTCCTTCTGTGGGCATGCGATTTTGCATGATCAAATTCTGGAGATCTACGACGCGGAACAGGACGAGCGTTTTCACGACAACCCACTGGTCACGGACGCGCCTGGCATTCGCTTCTACGCGGGGCAGCCACTGGGGTTGGAGGACGGCTGCATGCTCGGCACGTTGTGCCTGCTCGATACCCGGCCGCGCAAGCTCAATGACGAGGAGCGCGAACTGTTGCGCGACTTGGCACGCATGGCCGAGCAGGAAATGGTCGCGGTGCAGATGGCGAGCATGGACGAGCTGACGCTGCTATCCAATCGGCGTGGATTCAGGACGTTGGCCCAGCATGCGTTGAATGTGTGTGATCGCTTGTCGCGACCGGCGACGTTGCTGTTCTTCGATCTCAACGACTTCAAACCGATCAACGACCGTTACGGACACGCCGAGGGCGACAGCGCACTGAAAACCTTCGCCGATGTGCTGCGTATCGCCTTTCGCGAAAGTGATGTGATCGGCCGCCTGGGCGGTGACGAATTCGTGGCCTTGCTCACCGGTTCTTCCCATGTCGAGACAGCGGCAATCATGGTGCGGCTCAAGGAAATCCTCGATGAGCGAAATGCGATGTTGCAGCGCGGCTATGACATTCGTTTCAGCGTTGGCCAGATCGAGTACGACCCCCAGCGTCATCAGTCGATCGACAACCTGCTGGCTGACGCCGATGCGGCGATGTATGAGCAGAAGCAGGCGCTGCGCAGCTAGCACAGACTGCCACAGGGTATTACGGCGTAATCAGATAATCGGCAATAAAAAACGCCGCTTGGCCTTTCCAGGGCAAGCGGCGTTTTTGCTGCAACGTGAAGATTACTCTTCGATGTTGCCCATGGCGGTGGTGTTGAAGCCGCCGTCCACGTACATGATTTCACCGCTGATGCCCGATGCCAGGTCCGAGCACAGGAAGGCGCCGGCGTTGCCGACTTCTTCGATGGTGACGTTGCGACGCAGCGGCGTTTGCGCTTCGTTGGCGGCCAGCATCTTGCGGAAGTTCTTGATGCCGGAAGCGGCCAGGGTGCGGATGGGGCCGGCCGATACGCAGTTGACGCGGGTGCCGTCCGGGCCTAGGGAGCCGGCCAGGTAACGGACGCCCGCTTCCAGGGAAGCCTTGGCCATGCCCATGACGTTGTAGTTCGGCATGGTGCGCTCGGCGCCCAGGTACGACAGGGTCAGCAGGCTGCCGTTGCGGCCTTTCATCATTTCGCGACCGGCCTTGGCCAGGGCCACGAAGCTGTAGGCGCTGATATCGTGGGCAATGCGGAAGCCTTCACGCGTGGTGGCTTCGGTGAAGTCGCCGTCCAGTTGGTCGCCCGGGGCGAAGCCCACGGAGTGCACGATGCAGTCCAGGCCGTCCCACTTCTTGCTCAGTTCTTCGAAAACCTTGGCGATTTCTTCATCGCTGGCCACGTCGCACGGGAAGCACAGCTCAGGGCTCGAACCCCAGCCTTGTGCGAACTCTTCGACACGACCCTTGAGTTTGTCGTTCTGATAAGTGAAGGCAAGCTCAGCGCCCTCGCGATGCATGGCGGCGGCGATGCCGGATGCGATGGACAGCTTGCTGGCGACACCGACGATCAGTACGCGCTTACCGGCGAGAAAACCCATGTGTTGCTCCTCTTTCAGGTTATTCGGCAGTTGTTGGGGCCAGGAAGGCGGCCTCCAGCAACTGCTGTGTATAGGGGTGCTGCGGCGCGGCGAATATGCTGCGGGCATCACCTTGTTCGACCACTTGGCCATGCTTGACCACCATCAACTGGTGGCTCAGCGCTTTGACGACAGCCAGGTCATGGCTGATAAACAGGTACGTCAGGTTGTACTTGGTTTGCAACGACCGCAACAGCTCCACCACTTGGCGTTGCACGGTGCGGTCCAGGGCCGACGTTGGTTCATCCAGCAGAATCAACGCCGGCTTGAGCACCAGGGCCCGGGCAATGGCGATACGCTGCCGTTGCCCTCCGGAAAATTCATGGGGGTAGCGGTTCCGGGTTTCCGGGTCCAGGCCTACCTCCGTCAATGCCGCGATTATCGCTTGTTCCTGTTCGGCTTCGGTGCCGATCTTGTGGATCCGCAGGCCTTCGCCGACGATCTGGCTTACACACATCCGTGGGCTCAGGCTGCCAAACGGGTCCTGAAACACCACTTGCATCTCCCGGCGTAGCGGCCGGACCTGTTGCTGCGTCAGGCTGTCGAGCTGCTTGCCTTTGAAGCGGATCGCGCCCTGGCTGCCGATCAACCGCAGGATTGCCAGCCCCAGGGTGGATTTGCCGGAACCGCTTTCGCCGACGATGCCCAGGGTCTGGCCCTGGGGCAGGCTGAAGCGGATACCGTCCACGGCCTTGATGTAGTCTACCGTGCGTTTGAACAGGCCTTTCTTGATCGGGAACCAGACTTTCAGGTCCTCGACCTGCAACAGCGGCGGGCCGACGACGTTGCTCGCCGGGGTGCCGCTGGGTTCGGCGCCCAACAGTTCCCGAGTGTACGGATGCTGCGGTGCGCGGAACAACTCTTCGCACGATGCCTGTTCGACGATGCAACCGCGCTGCATGACACATACGCGATGCGCAATTCTTCGCACCAGGTTCAAATCGTGGCTGATCAGCAGCAGCGACATGCCCAATCGCGCCTGCAATTGCTTGAGCAATTGGAGGATTTTCAGCTGGACCGTGACGTCCAGCGCGGTGGTCGGCTCGTCGGCGATCAGCAGTTCCGGCTCGTTGGCCAGGGCCATGGCGATCATTACCCGCTGGCGCTGGCCGCCGGACAGCTCGTGGGGCAGGGCCTTGAGGCGTTTGTGGGGCTCGGGAATGCCGACCAGCTCCAGCAACTCAAGGGTCCGGCGGGTCGCGACCTTGCCACTCAGGCCCTTGTGGAGGCCGAGCACTTCATTGATCTGTTTTTCAATGGAGTGCAGGGGGTTGAGGGACGTCATTGGTTCCTGGAAGATCATCGCGATCCGGTTGCCGCGGATATGACGGATGGTTTTTTCCTTCAATCCCAGCAAATTCTGGCCGGCGTACTGGACGGTCCCAGTGGGGTGATGAGCCAGGGGGTAGGGCAGCAAGCGCAGGATCGAATGGGCGGTGACTGATTTGCCCGAGCCGCTCTCGCCCACCAGGGCCAGGGTTTCGCCGCGCTGGATATTGAAGCTGACGCCCTCGACTACGCGCTGGCGGCGTTCGCCGACAATGAACTCCACCGCCAGGTCGCGCACTTCGATCAGATTGTCCTGGTTCATTTCACTTCCTCGGATCGAAGGCATCGCGAGCGGACTCGCCGATGAACACCAACAAACTCAGCATCAGGGCCAGCACGGCGAACGCGCTGATGCCCAGCCACGGCGCTTGGAGGTTGGATTTGCCTTGGGCCACCAACTCGCCCAGAGACGGTGCGCCCGGCGGCAGGCCGAAGCCGAGGAAATCCAGGGCGGTGAGGGTGCCGATGGCGCCAGTGAGAATGAACGGCATGAACGTCATGGTCGAGACCATGGCGTTGGGCAGGATGTGGCGGAACATGATCGCGCCGTTCTGCATGCCCAGCGCCCGCGCCGCGCGCACGTATTCCAGGTTGCGCCCGCGCAGGAACTCGGCGCGGACCACGTCCACCAGGCTCATCCAGGAAAACAGCAGCATGATGCCCAGCAACCACCAGAAGTTGGGCTGGACGAAACTGGCCAGGATGATCAGCAGATACAGCACCGGCAACCCGGACCAGATTTCCAGGAAGCGTTGGCCGGCCAGGTCCACCCAGCCGCCATAGAAGCCCTGCAGGGCGCCGGCGCTCACGCCGATGATCGAGCTGAGCACGGTCAGCGTCAGGGCAAACAGTACCGAGATGCGGAAGCCATAGATGACCCGGGCCAGGACATCGCGCCCCTGGTCGTCAGTGCCCAGCCAGTTCACGGAAGAGGGCGGCGCCGGGGCCGGGACCTTCAGGTCGTAGTTGATGCTCTGGTAGCTGAACGGAATCGGTGCCCACAGCACCCAGGCGTCCTTGGCCGCCAGCAGTTCGCGGATATAGGGGCTCTTGTAGTTGGCTTCCAGGGGGAACTCGCCGCCGAACGTGGTTTCCGGGTAGCGCTTGAGGGCCGGGAAGTACCAGCCGTCGTCGTAATGCACCACCAGCGGCTTGTCGTTGGCGACCAACTCGGCGCCCAGGCTCAGTCCGAACAGGATCAGGAACAGCCACAGCGACCACCATCCGCGTTTGTTGGCCTTGAACAGTTCGAAGCGGCGGCGATTGAGAGGGGACAGGTTCATCTCAACGCTCCCGGCTTTCGAAGTCGATGCGCGGATCGACAAAGGTGTAGGTCAAATCGCCGATCAGCTTCACCACCAGTCCCAGCAAGGTGAAGATGAACAGCGTGCCGAATACCACCGGGTAGTCGCGGTTGATGGCCGCTTCGAAACTCATCAGGCCCAGGCCGTCGAGGGAAAAAATTACTTCCACCAGCAGGGAACCGGTAAAGAAGATCCCGATGAATGCCGAAGGGAAACCGGCGATCACCAGCAGCATGGCGTTGCGGAATACGTGGCCGTAGAGCACCCGATGGCGGGTCAGGCCTTTGGCCTTGGCGGTGACCACGTATTGCTTGTTGATTTCGTCGAGGAAGCTGTTCTTGGTCAGCAGGGTCATGGTGGCGAAGTTACCGATTACCAGGGCGGTCACGGGCAAGGCCAGGTGCCAGAAGTAATCGAGGATCCTGCCGCCCATGCTCAATTCGTCGAAGTTGTTGGAGGTCAGCCCGCGTAGCGGGAACCAGTCGAAATAACTGCCGCCGGCAAACACCACGATCAGCAGGATGGCGAACAGGAAGGACGGGATCGCGTAGCCAACGATGATTGCCGAACTGGTCCAAACGTCGAAATGGCTGCCGTGCCGCGTGGCCTTGGCGATCCCCAGTGGGATCGATACCAGGTACATGATCAGCGTGCTCCACAACCCGAGGGAGATGGACACCGGCATCTTCTCCTTGATCAGGTCGATGACCTTGGCATCGCGGAAGAAACTGTCACCGAAGTCCAGGTGGGCGTAGTTCTTGATCATGATCCACAGGCGTTCGGGGGCCGACTTGTCGAAGCCGTACATGTGCTCGATTTCCTTGATCAGTGCCGGGTCCAGGCCCTGGGCGCCGCGGTAGGAGGAGCCGGCCACCGCCACTTCGGCACCGCCACCGGCAATGCGGCTGGTGGCGCCTTCGAAGCCCTCGAGCTTGGCGATCATCTGTTCCACTGGCCCGCCGGGCGCGGCCTGGATGATGACGAAGTTGATCAGCAGAATGCCGAACAGGGTCGGGATGATCAGCAGCAGGCGCCGAAAAATATAAGCCAGCATTGCGTTACTCCACGCTCGCAGGGGCGGCGATTTGCTGCTCGATGACCTGCTTTTCTACTTCATCGGCCGGTTTGACCTCCGGCTTGACCCACCAGGTGGTGGTGCCGATGTCATAGGTCGGCGTGATTTTCGGGTGGCCGATATGGTTCCAGTAGGCCACGCGCCAGGTCTTGATGTGCCAGTTCGGGATCACGTAGTAGCCCCATTGCAAAACCCGATCCAGCGCACGGGCGTGGGTCACCAGGCTCTGGCGCGAGTCGGCGTTGATCAGTTGCTCCACCAACTGGTCCACTGCTGGGTCCTTAAGGCCTATGGTATTGCGGCTGCCGGGATTATCGGCGGCGGCGGACATCCAGAACTCGCGCTGTTCGCTACCCGGTGAACTGGATTGCGGGAAGCTGCTCACCACCAGGTCGAAGTCCCGGGAGCGCACGCGATTGATGTACTGGGACACGTCCACGCGGCGGATTACCAGCTCTATGCCCAGGTCGCTCAGGTTACGCTTGAACGGCAGTAACACCCGTTCGAACTCGGTCTGGGCTAGCAGGAACTCCAGCACCACCGGGTTGCCTTGGGCATCGACCATTTTGTCGTCGACGATGCGCCAGCCCGCTTCTTGCAACAGTTGGTAAGCCTTGCGCTGCTGGTTGCGGATCATGCCGCTGCCGTCACACACCGAAGGCTGGAACGCCTCGGTGAAGACCTGCTCGGGAATCTTGCCGCGCAGGGGCTCGAGAATCTTCAACTCGTCTGCGCCGGGCAGTCCGGTGGCGGCCATTTCGGAATTCTCGAAATAGCTGCGAGTGCGGGTGTAGGCGCCGTTGAACAGTTGCCTGTTGGTCCATTCGAAGTCCAGCAGCAGGCTCAGGGCCTTGCGCACCCGTACGTCCTGGAAGATCGGCCGGCGCAGGTTGTAGATAAAACCCTGCATGCCGGTTGGGTTGCCGTGGGGGATCTGTTCCTTGATCAGCCGGCCTTCGCTCACGGCCGGGATGTTGTAGGCGTTGGCCCAGTTCTTGGCGGTCATTTCTAACCAGAAATCGAACTGCCCGGCTTTCAAGGCCTCGACCGCGACGGTGTTGTCGCGGTAGTAGTCGGTAACCAGTACGTCGAAATTGTAGAAGCCGCGATTGACCGGTAGGTTCTTGCCCCAGTAGTCCTTCACCCGCTCATAGCGGATCGAGCGTCCGGCTTTCACTTTTGCGACCTGGTAGGGGCCGCTGCCCAGGGGGATCTCCAGGTTGCCCTTGCTGAAGTCGCGCTCGGCCCACCAGTGTTTCGGCAACACCGGCAGTTGGCCGAGGATCAACGGCAATTCGCGATTATTGGAGTGCTTGAACTTGAACAGAACCTTGAGCGGGTCTTCGGCGATGACGTCGGCGACGTCGTTGTAATAGCCGCGAAACATCGGCGCGCCGTCCTTGGTCAGGGTCTGGAAGCTGAAGACCACGTCCTCTGCGTGTACCGGGTGGCCGTCGTTGAAACGGGCTTCGGGGCGCAGGTAGAAGCGCACCCAGGCATTGTCCGGGGCTTTCTCGATTTTCTCGGCGATCAGGCCATATTCGGTGAACGGTTCGTCCAGGCCATGCTTGGTCAGGGTGTCGTAGATCAGGCGGATGTCATGGGCCGGCACCCCTTTGCTGATGAACGGGTTGAGGCTGTCGAAGCCCCCAAAACCGCCTTCGCGGAAGATCCCGCCTTTGGGCGCGTGCGGGTTGACGTAGTCGAAATGCTTGAAGTTCGCCGGGTATTTGGGCGGTTCGTTGTACAAGGTCAAGGCGTGCTGTGGCGCGGCGCAGGCCAACCCGGCGAATAACAGGCTGCTGGCCTGCAGGAGCAGGGCACGTAGAGGCTTCATTGATCTTTCTCCGAAGATTTCAGCCACCATGCGCTCAGGCCCAGGGTATAGGGCGGCGTGGTGACGAAGGCGAACCGGTTGCGGTACGCCAGGCGATGATAATTGAGATACCAGTTGGGGATGCAGTAATGCTGCCACAGCAGCACGCGATCCAAGGCTTTGCCAGCGGCGACCTGTTCGTCGCGGGTCTGGGCGGCGAGCAGTTTTTCCAGCAGGTGGTCGACGATAGGGTTGGTGATCCCGGCGTAGTTCTTGCTGCCCTTGACCCCGGCCTGGCTGGAATGGAAGTACTGCCATTGCTCAAGGCCCGGGCTGAGGGTCTGGCCCAAGGTCAGCAGGATCATGTCGAAATCGAACTGGTCCAGGCGCTGCTTGTACTGGGCCCGGTCCACCGTGCGCAACCGGGCCTGGATGCCTATGCTGGCGAGGTTTTCGACGTAGGGCTGCAGGATGCGCTCCAGGTTCGGGTTCACCAGCAGGATTTCGAAACTCAGGGGCTGGCGGTCGGCATTGAGCAGGCGCTGACCGTTATGGCTCCAGCCGGCCTCCTTCAAGAGACCCAGGGCCTTGCGCAAGGTTTCCCGGGGGATGCCGCGACCGTCGGTCTTGGGCAAGCTGAAGGGGTTAGTGAGCAGTTTGGGCGGCAGTTGTTCCCGGTACGGCTTGAGCAGCAGCCATTCATGGCCCACCGGCAGGCCGATGGCGGAGAATTCGCTGTTGGGGTAGTAACTGAGGGTGCGCTTGTAGGCGCCGCTGAACAGGGTGCGGTTGGTCCACTCGAAATCGAACATCAGCCCCAGGGCTTCACGTACCTTGACCTCGGCAAACGTGCTGCGCCGGGTGTTCATGAACAGGCCTTGGGTCTGGGTCGGAATCTGGTGGGGGATTTGCGCCTTGATGACATCGCCCCGGTTGACCGCCGGGAATTGATAGCCGTTGGCCCAGTTCTTGGCTTGGTGTTCGATGTAGATATCGAACTCGCCAGCCTTGAAGGCTTCGAAGGCGACTTCGCTGTCACGGTAGAACTCCACGTCCATGCGGTCGTAGTTGTACTTGCCGCGATTGACCGGCAGATCCTTGCCCCAGTAATCCTTGACCCGTTCGAACACTAGCTGGCGGCCTGGTTGTACTTTGGTAATGCGATACGGCCCGCTGCCCAGGGGCGGCTCGAAGGTCGTCGCCTTGAAATCGCGGTCTTTCCAGTAATGCTGGGGCAACACCGGCAGTTCACCCAGGCGCAAAATCAGCAGCGGATTGCCCGCGCGCTTGAAGACAAAGCGGATTTTCAGCGGGTTGAGGATGTCGACTCGCAGCACTTCCTGCAGGTTGGTGCGGTATTGCGGGTGGCCGTCCTTGAGCAGCGTCCTGTAGGAGAACGCCACGTCATAGGCGGTGATGGGCACGCCATCGTGAAACCGCGCTTCGGGTCGCAGGTTGAACACGACCCAGCTACGGTCTTCGCTGTATTCCACCGACCGGGCGATCAGGCCGTAGCTCGATGTCGGCTCATCACCGGACGGTGCGTACTGACCAGTGCCGACCATCAGTGGTTCGTTCAGCTCATTGATGCCGTACTGCAGGAAATTGGGCGTGGAAACCGGGCTGCTGCCCTTGAGCGTGTAGGGATTGAGCGTATCGAAGGTGCCGAATGCCATGACTCGCAAGACACCGCCCTTGGGCGCTTGCGGGTTGACCCAGTCGAAGTGGGTGAATCTGGCCGGGTACTTGAGCGTGCCAAACTGCGCATAGCCATGGCTTTCGCTGATGGTTGCGCTGGCGGGAGAGCTCAAGGCCAGGCTGATCAGGAGCAAGAGGAGGGGACGTATCAAGTCTGAGATCCGATCCAGGCGGCTTGGGCTTTTATGGCCTGTACAGTAACAGCTTGTATCGGCAGGAAAAAGGCGGGGTTGTAGGAGCTGTCGAGCGCAGCGAGGCTGCGATCTTTCCCCAGACACTTAAATATCAAGCGAAAGATCAAAAGATCGCAGGCTTCGCCAGCTCCTACAACAACCCAGTCCCTAGTTACAGGTGCCCCGGTGTCAATGCGGGGAATAGACCGTCAGCATCTGCCCAGGCTTGAGAGCCTTGCCCATCCGCGGGTTCCAGCGCTTGAGGTGCTGCATTTCCACGTTGAAGCGCTTGGCGACGACGTACAACGAATCACCTCGCTTGACCTTGTATTGGGTCTGCTTCTTCTGGTTCTTGCTGTTGGCGGCCACCACCGTTCTGATGCGCTTGCTGGTGGCCTTGCTGCCCTTGGCGTCTCGCATCACCAGGGTCTGGCCGATCTTGAGCTTGCTACCGCTCAGTTTGTTCCAGCGCTGCAGGTCTTTGATCTGGACGTTGTTGGCCTTGGCGATCTGGCCGAGGTTGTCGCCGCGCTTGACGCGATAGGTGCGCCTTGCACCTGCCACGTTGCTGTCGTTGGCCGATTCAAAAACCGCCTTGAGCGAGCGCTGGCTGATCAGTTCTTCCGGGCGCATGGTCGACAGGCTGGCGGTCAGCAACTGGGCCTTGGCCGTTGGCACCAGCAGGTGCTGGGGGCCGTCGATGGTGGTGCGCTGCTTGAACGCCGGGTTGAGCTGGAATAGCTCGTCTTCGTCGATATCGGCCACCGCCGCGACCTTGGACAGGTCCATACGCTGGTTGATCTCGACGACCTGGAAATAGGGCTCATTGGCGATCGGGTTGAGGTTCACGCCATAGGCATCGGGCGAGAGCACCACCTGGGACAGCGCCAGCAACTTCGGCACATAGGCCTGGGTCTCGCTGGGCAGCGGCAGGTTCCAGTAGTCGGTGGGCAGGCCAAGCTTCTCGTTGCGCTCGATGGCGCGGCTGACCGTACCTTCGCCGGCGTTATAGGCTGCCAGCGCCAGTAACCAGTCGCCGTTGAACATGTCGTGCAGGCGCGTGAGGTAATCCAAGGCCGCCGTGGTGGAGGCGGTGATGTCGCGACGCCCGTCATAGAAGCGGGTCTGGCGCAGGTTGAAGTAACGCCCCGTGGACGGGATGAATTGCCACAGCCCCATTGCCTTGGCCCGGGAATAGGCCATGGGGTTGTAGGCACTCTCGATCACCGGCAGCAGCGCCAGTTCCAGCGGCATGTTGCGCTCGTCGAGGCGTTCGACGATGTAATGGATGTACAGGCTACCGCGCTCGCCGGCGTTCTCCAGGAAGGAGGGGTTGCTGGCGAACCACAGGCGCTGTTGCTCGATACGCGGGTTGACGCCGGCCGTTTCCTGCAGTTGGAAGCCCTGGCGCATGCGCTCCCAAACGTCCTGAGGTACTTGAGGGCTGGGTTTCTCAGTGAGCCTTACCGGCTTCTGTTTGGCGCGAGCGGCGACATTCGGTGTGTGCGCCGCGTCGGTCTGCGGCAGTTGGCTCGTGCTCTGGCAGCCCGCCAATGTGGCGGACACAGCCACCGCAATGGCTTGAGCCAGGCGAGTCAAAGTGTCTGACTGGACGGACTTACGTATAGATGACGACATTGGCTGGAAGTAAGTTCCGGGCAAAAATGTCGGGCGATTCTAGGAAGCGCACCCCAACAGGTCAACCTTTCAGAATTTTTGTATCAATCGGTAGCTGTCTTAGAACGTATCTTTCCACGCTCTCAAGGCCGCAAAAACCTCACTCGGCGTCTGGTTCCGCTGGCCGTTCCGTTCGTCTGCTTTTTGTTTAACGGATGTTTCAGTCGTGCGCAGGAACGGATTGGTGAGTTTTTCCAGGGCCAGGGTCGAGGGCAGTGTCATGATGCCTTCGCTGCGTTGCCGGCTGACTTTTTCCAGGCGGGCAGCGACGTCCGGATTGCCGGGCTCCACGGCGGCCGCGAACGTCAGGTTGCTGAGGGTGTATTCATGAGTGCAATAGATCAGCGTATCTTCAGGCAGGGCGGCGAGGCGACTGAGCGAATGGTGCATTTGCGCAGGCGTGCCCTCGAAGAGCCGGCCGCAACCGGCGGCGAACAGGGTGTCGCCACAGAACAACAGGCCATGGTGGTAGTAGGCGATGTGCCCCAGGGTATGGCCAGGCACGGCATAGACATCGAAGTCCCAGCCGAGCACGCTGACCTTGTCGTTGTCATGCAGGGCCTTGTCCCGCACCGGGATGTTTTCGCTGGCCGGGCCGTAAACGGTGGCGTTCGTCGCATTCTTCAGCGCCTGGACGCCGCCGACGTGGTCATGGTGATGGTGGGTGATCAGGATGTCGCTCAGGACCCAGTCCGGATGCTCCTTGAGCCAGGCCTGCACCGGCGCGGCGTCACCCGGGTCGACCACGGCGCAGCGCTGGGAGGAGTGATCCTGTAACAACCAGATGTAGTTATCGGTGAATGCGGGCAGGGCACTGATCTGTATCATCGCGGAATTCGCCAAGCGGAAAACAAAGGCGCATCTTAGAACTTCCTGGCGCGTTGGAGAATGCAATGACCGATGAAGCGTTCGCTCAGGCTGATCCTGACTGGCTGGCGTTGATCAGCGCGGCCCGTGAATGGCTGTCCGGCCCTGTCGGGCAATTTTTGCTGGAAGAAGAACGACACATGCTCGAAGACGAGTTGGGCCGGTTCTTCGGCGGCTATCTGGTGCACTACGGGCCTTCGGCGCAAACACCGCCGTCGGCACCGCAAGTCCAGCGCAACGTGCGCCTGGGGGCGCCGTTGCCCGGGGTGGAAATCGTCTGCGAGGAGCAGGCTTGGCCGTTGAGCGAACATGCCGCCGATGTGGTGGTCATGCAGCACGGCCTGGATTTCTGCCTGTCGCCCCACGGTTTGCTGCGTGAAGCCGCCAGCAGCGTGCGCCCCGGCGGGCACCTGTTGATCATCGGCATCAACCCCTGGAGCGCTTGGGGCTTGCGTCATGTGTTTGCCCACGACGCTTTGCGCCAGGCCCGTTGCATCTCCGCGTCGAGGGTTGGCGACTGGCTGAACCTGCTGGGCTTCGCGCTGGAGAAACGCCGCTTCGGGTGCTATCGTCCGCCGCTTGCGTCACCCAAGTGGCAGACGCGCCTGGCCGGCTGGGAGCGCAAGGCCGGTGACTGGCAGCTGTCCGGCGGCGGTTTCTACCTGTTGGTGGCACGCAAGATCGCGGTCGGGCTGCGCCCGGTGCGCCAGGCACGACGCGAGCCGATGGGCAAGCTGATTCCTTTGCCAATGGCCAAGGTCAATCGTCGCCACATCGAGCCGTAATCTTTTTCGATGGTTCTTGCCGGCATTGGGCCGCGGGTGTTGTCGGGCCCGATCGGCGGGCCTTTGCATATTTTTCTGGATAGATTGGCATGAGCGATAGCGTAGAACTCTTCACTGATGGCGCCTGCAAGGGCAACCCCGGTCCAGGCGGCTGGGGCGCGTTGCTGGTGTGTAAGGGCGTGGAGAAGGAACTCTGGGGCGGCGAAGCCAATACCACCAACAATCGTATGGAACTGATGGGCGCCATCCGTGGCCTGGAAGAGCTCAAGCGGTCCTGCGATGTGCTATTGGTGACCGACTCGCAGTACGTCATGAAAGGCATCAACGAGTGGATGGCGAACTGGAAGAAACGCGGCTGGAAGACGGCGGCGAAGGAACCGGTGAAAAACGCCGACCTCTGGAAGTTACTGGATGAGCAGGTCAACCGCCACAACGTCACCTGGAAATGGGTGCGCGGCCACATTGGCCACCACGGCAACGAACGGGCCGACCAGTTGGCCAACCGTGGGGTCGATGAGGTGCGGGGCTACAAGCAGGCCTGATTCAGCCGGATGTACCTCCTGTGACGAGGCGCTTGTGTGGGAGCAAAGTTTGCTCGCGACACAGGCCCCCGGTTTTCCTGAAAGACCGCATGATCTTCATCGCGAGCAAGCTTTGCTCCCACAACGTTTGCTTTCGCTCATCACTGGCTTCCACAAGCCTGGCTCCCAGGTAAATCCCCTTGCGACAGGAGCGTGTTACCATCCGCGCTTTTGCAAGACTGCCCGCTGAGAGCTGAACACTGATGGCCAACAGATCTGTAGTACTGGATACCGAAACCACCGGCATGCCGGTGACCGATGGTCACCGGATTATTGAAATCGGTTGTGTCGAGCTGATCGGCCGGCGCCTGACCGGTCGCCATTTCCATGTTTACCTGCAACCGGACCGCGAAAGTGACGAGGGCGCCATCGGCGTGCACGGCATCACCAACGAATTTCTGGTGGGCAAGCCGCGTTTCGCCGAAGTGGCCGATGAGTTCTTCGAATTCATCCACGGCGCGCAGTTGATCATCCACAACGCGGCGTTCGACGTCGGGTTCATCAACAACGAATTCGCCCTGATGGGCCAGCACGACCGGGCTGACATTACCCAGCACTGCACCATCCTCGATACCCTGATGATGGCCCGGGAACGCCATCCTGGGCAGCGCAACAGCCTCGACGCCTTGTGCAAGCGATACGGCGTCGACAACTCCGGCCGTGAACTGCACGGCGCCTTGCTCGACTCCGAGATCCTGGCCGATGTCTACCTGACCATGACGGGCGGTCAGACCAGCTTGTCCCTGGCCGGTAACGCCTCGGACGGCAACGGTACGGGTGAAGGCTCTGGCAACCAGGCCACACAAATCCGACGCTTGCCTGCTGACCGCCAGTCATCGCGGATCATCCGCGCCAGCGAAAGCGACCTGGCTGAGCATGCCGCGCGTCTGGAAGCTATCGCCAAGTCTGCGGGCGCTCCGGCATTGTGGACGCAGTTGACCGAGTCGCAGGCCGCCTCGCACTGATGAGCCCTGGAAAGGGCCCTGTAGGAGCTGTCGAGCGAAGCGAGGCTGCGATCTTTTGATCTTTCACTTGAGAGACTCAATGGTCAGGGAAAAGATCGCAGCCTTCGGCAGCTCCTACAGAGGGCAGCGGGAGCAACCTCTGGCCACAATGATTCAGACAATCCTTGAGTGCGCCGCTGCATTCATCGCTCATTTCTCGCCACAATCGCCACGACCTTCTAACCTGAGGTAACGGGCAGGCTATGGATCCCGCTTGATGTGTGAAGATTTGAAAGACAAGGGCAATGGATGGCACCACGCTGTTGGTTGCCTCAAGGAATGAGGACCTTCCCCAGTATGCAACCGGTCATGAATCCTAAGCACCCCGGGTTGTCGGTGCGCATCGTCGATGACGGCTTTGCCGTCTATATCTGGGGCAGTGACTTCAGCTTCGAAGTCAGCGACTACGTGACGGCGCAGATCGGCCAGCCCGTCAGCCAGTGGCCGGTGACCCCTATTGTTCCCTATCGCAAGTGCTATGGCATCGATCCCGAGGAGTTCAGCAGTTTTCGTGATGCTCCGGACAGCGAGATCTTCATGGCCTATCTAGACGACCAGCCCGTGGGGCATCTGGTGGTCAGTACCAACTGGAACGGCTACGCCCACATCGACGAGTTGGCGGTGCACGCCCCGGCCCGTCGCCACGGGGTGGCCAAGGCGTTGCTCGATGTCGCCCAGTTCTGGAGCCGCAAGAAAAAACTGCCGGGCATCGTGCTCGAGACCCAGAACAACAATCTGGGTGCGTGCCGGCTCTATGAGCGCTGCGGTTACGTGCTCGGCGGTATCGATCACCTGCGCTATCGCGGCATTGACCGGCATACCGCTGAAGTGGCGTTGTTCTGGTACCGGCTGTTCGACGATCCGCTGGGCATGTCGATCAGTGGCTCAGCAACGCCTCGGCTTGTTCCGTAACCCGTTCCAGCAGCGATTGGACGGCGGGTGAGGGCTGCGTGCCGTTCAGGCTCAGGGCATAGAGACCAATCGCAATGGCGGGCGATACCGGGCAGGCGTCCAGGCCACTGCCCTTGGCACCCGAGGCAGTGAACGGGTCGACGATGGCAAGGCCTTCGCCGGCCTCGACCATGGCGCGCATCATCTGGTGGGTCTGGACGCGGATCTGGATCATCGGCGCCGGACGCAGCGCCGCCAGTTTATGCTCGAACGCTGGGCTCAGTGGGTCATGGCCATCCAGGCCTACCAACGGCTGGCCCGCCAGGTCCTGGAGCGAAATGTATTTCTGCCGTGGTTGCAGCCAGCCGTGGGGTGCCAGCAATTGCAGTTTGCCCTGAGCGATCATCTGACAATGGATGTCGGGGTGTTCGGGGTCGTGCAAGCTCAGACCCAGGTCGCTTTCACGCAACAGCAGGCTGTGGACGATGTCGCGGGTCGGTTGGCTGAGCAGGGTGCAAGGCGCATCCGGATGGCGGCGACGCAAGGCGGCGATGCTCTGGGGCAACAACTGCTGGGCCAGCGGCGGGGTGCAGATAATGCGCAAGGGCGGTGCCTGATAGTGTTTCAGGCTGCTGGCCAGGCGCTGCACCGGTTCGAGGGTGTCGTACACTCGCGTGATACCGTCGCGCAGCTCAAGGGTTTCCCGGGTGGCCTGCAAGCGCCCGCGCACGCTGGCAAACAGCATGAAGCCCAGCTGCTCCTCGGCATCGCGCAGGATTGCCTCGACCTCCGCCATCGGCAGTTGCAGCCATTCGGCCGCCGTGCCGAGGTGACCGGTCTGCAGCAGCGCCTGGATCACTT
Source organism: Pseudomonas sp. RL_5y_Pfl2_73 (assembly GCF_963970515.1). Lineage (NCBI taxonomy): Bacteria > Pseudomonadati > Pseudomonadota > Gammaproteobacteria > Pseudomonadales > Pseudomonadaceae > Pseudomonas > Pseudomonas sp. RL_5y_Pfl2_73. The sequence continues at coordinate 201,393 of NZ_CAXAPD010000007.1, forward strand.
CGATGTGGCGTAAACGCATGCAAGGAGTCCATGTTCGGCGGGTGAGCCATTGAGTGGCTGAATCCTAACCCAAGTCCGGGCACGACTTCTGCTCATAACTGCCGGTTATGAAGCTATTTGCGTTTCAGTGGGCGTTTGCACTTGCGGTGGCGTTTCCGGTTCGCGCGTCAATTCGATTTGAGATTGCACCAGAATAAATTTGTCGTCGTCGAGTTTGTTGACTCGATCACCGATAGCCAACTTATAGGTGGTGACAGGCTCCTTGCCGTTCCCGTCAGGCGATGGGGTCGATTCCTGAAACTCATGCACCGAATAGACGCGACCTTCGGCGTCCCGCGCATGAAATTGTCCGACAAGTACTGCTGCCATTGCTTAGAACCTCTGGAAATAAATCACTCGATTTGCGGTTCTGTAGACCCCGGTCAAGCGCGGTAAGTTTTCCTACATGAAAAAAATAGTCCAGCCGACAGGTTTTTGTCGCTCCACTGGTCCAATTGTCCCCCCGATCATCTATAACTACAGGCTCCTTTGAGCCGACAGTCGAGAAGCCTCTCATGAGTAATGTCTACACAGTGGCCGTTTTGGTGGGCAGCCTGCGCAAGGCATCGATCAACCGCAAGGTCGCGCTGGCACTGGCTGACCTGGCACCAGCGAACCTCAAGCTGAGCATCGTCGAGATCGGCGAGTTGCCACTTTATAACGAAGACATTGATGTAGCGCCGCCAGCAGCCTACACCACATTTCGCCAGCAGGTGGGCGCGGCCGACGCCTTGTTGTTCGTCACGCCTGAGTACAACCGCTCGGTACCGGCGCCATTGAAAAATGCCATCGACGTCGGCTCGCGTCCCTACGGTCAGAGTTGCCTGAGTGGCAAGCCGGGCGCGGTGATCAGTGCTTCGCCAGGCGCCATGGGGGGGTTCGGGGCCAACCATCATTTGCGCCAGTCGCTGGTATTCCTTGATGTTCCCTGCATGCAACAGCCAGAAGCCTACCTGAGCGGTGCCGGGGCGGCGATTGACGAGGCGGGCAACCTGTCGGCGTCGGTACGGCCCCTCCTGCAGACGTTTATCGATGCCTACGGCAAGTGGGTTGAGCAACACAAGAAGGTTTGATGCCCCTCTGGAACTTCAAGCCAAGCACCTTTGTGGCGAAGTGATCTTCTATGGGAGCAAGGCTTGCTCCCGCACTGGGATAAATCCCTCGTCACAGGTGCATCTACGTCTACATCCGTATAGATCATTCAATCCCCGCTTTACTGGATATTCGAATTTCCATATATTCGCCCTTCGCTCATCCAGGCCTTCCTTCGCCATGTCTGATTCCCACAACCCTGTCGATGTCTTCAAGGCGCTGGCCGATGACACCCGTACGCGCATTGCGCTGCTGGTGGCCCGTGAAGGCGAGTTGTGTGTCTGTGAACTCACCGCTGCGCTGGGCCTGAGCCAGCCGAAAATCTCCCGGCACCTGGCGCAACTGCGTAATACCGGCCTGCTCAGCGACCGGCGTCAGGGGCAATGGGTTTACTACCGTCTGCATCCGCAGTTGCCGGCCTGGGTCAGCACTTTGCTGGAGCAAGCGTTGGCGGCCAATACGGGGTGGCTGATGGCGGATGTCGAGCGTTTGGGTGCCATGGCTGATCGTCCGGTGGCGCGTTGCTGCTGATTGGCCTTTTTCAATCCTCCTTCCAAGGCTGTCGCGCATGCTGATCGCGTCGTTGATTTTCCTGCTGACCATTACGTTGGTAATCTGGCAGCCCAAGGGGCTTGGCGTCGGCTGGAGCGCGACGCTCGGCGCGTTGCTGGCGTTGTTGAGCGGGGTGGTGCAGGTTGGCGACATTGCGCTGGTCTGGCAGATCATCTGGAACGCCACCGGTACGTTTGTCGCGCTGATCATCATCAGCCTGCTGTTGGATGAGGCCGGCCTCTTCGCCTGGGCGGCCTTGCATGTGGCCCGTTGGGGAAAGGGCGGCGGGCGCAAGCTGTTTGCGTTCATGGTGCTGCTGGGGGCGCTGGTGTCGGCCCTGTTTGCCAATGACGGGGCGGCGTTGATCCTGACGCCCATCGTGATTTCGATGCTGCTGGCGTTGCGTTTTTCCCCGACGGCGACCCTGGCATTCGTGATGGGTGCCGGTTTCATTGCCGACACCGCGAGCCTGCCACTGGTGGTGTCGAACCTAGTGAACATTGTCTCGGCGGACTTCTTCGGCATTGGTTTCAACCGTTATGCGGCGGTCATGGTACCGGTGAATCTGGTCAGCGTGGCAGCCAGCTTGGTGATCTTGCTGTGGTTCTTTCGTCGCGACATCCCGCGCGACTACGACCCCAATCAACTGGACGATCCTGCGACGGCGATCCACGACAAGGCAACGTTTTATGCCGGCTGGGCGGTGCTGGCGATCCTGCTGCTGGGCTGCTTTGCCCTGGAGCCGTTGGGGGTTCCTATCAGTGCGATCTCGGCAGTCTGCGCGGCGCTGCTGCTGGCTGTCGCGGCCCGCGGCCACAAGATTTCCACCCGCAAGGCGATGAAGGAAGCGCCCTGGCAGATCGTGATCTTCTCCCTCGGCATGTACCTGGTGGTCTATGGCCTGCGCAATGCCGGGCTGACCGGCTACCTGGCCCAATGGCTCGACGGTTTCGCCGAATATGGCGTGTGGGGTGCGGCCATGGGGACAGGCCTGCTGACGGCTTTCTTGTCATCGATCATGAATAACATGCCGACGGTACTGGTCGGTGCCTTGTCCATCGATGCCAGCCAAGCCACCGGGGTGGTGAAGGAGGCGATGATCTACGCCAACGTCATTGGCAGCGACCTGGGCCCGAAGATCACGCCGATTGGCAGCCTGGCGACGTTGCTGTGGTTGCATGTGCTGGAGCGCAAGAACATCCAGATCGGCTGGGGGTACTACTTCAAGGTCGGGATCGTGCTGACGCTGCCGGTGTTGTTGGTGACCTTGGCGGCGCTGGCGGTGCGGTTGTCGCTCTAGACCGAGTTGGCTTCATCGCGAGCAGGCTCGCTCCCACATTGGAATGCATTCTCCTCTATGAATGTGTTCCCCTGTGGGAGCGAGCTTGCTCGCGATGAGGCCCTGATAGGCAACATCTGCTCAGCCATTGCCCGGCACATTCGGCCAGAGATCGGCCACCAGGAATAGCCGCTCGGCTTCTTCCCACTCCCCCTCGGTATTTTCAGTCAGGCGCACCATCAGTTGTGCCGGCGCCATGGGATCCAGGTCCAGTCGCCAGGCCTCCAGTTGCGCAGTGTTCCAGGTCTGCTCGGCCGGATAATGCGCCGGTGCCAGCCAGGCGGCGCGGGGCAGGGGTTGCCAGCGCCCCGGCGGTCGTTGGTTGATAAACGCAGGCCAGTCCCGCTGGTGCAGCCAGCGACCGCGCAAGTGCCGGGGGTGGGCACCGGCCGGCGGTTCGGCCTGGCCTGGCCAGGGGTACAGCAAATACCCGCCCAGCCAGAGTTCGGAACGAAACAGCTCGATGCCCGAGGGCTCGATACCCAGTGCCGCCAGGGCCTCACGGCTTTCCGGGCGGGCCGAGATCGGCAATTGGTGTTCGCGCAGATGCGCCAGCTTGCGGTCGAGCCGGTCATGGCAACCCGGGCCCAGCCATTGCGCGGCGTCGAGCCCGTTACCTTGTTGGGGCCCCAGGTATAACTTGATCGCCAACTCCAGATGATGGATGCCGTCACGATCGCGCAAGAGCAGGTCCAGTTCACCCAGCGTATGGCCTTCGTGGCGGATCGGCAGGTTCGCGGCAATCAGCTCGATGCCTGGAGCGTGCTGCACGGCAAACTGCCACAACCTTTCGTAATACAGGCCCAGGCGTCGCGTCCGTCCTAGGGACAGGCAGTGCAGCAACGGGTAGCTGTCGCGGTCCAGTTGTCGCAGCCAGTGCTCCAACTGACCAGGCGCCTGCACCCAGTCACTGCCGGCCAGGGGGTGGCGCTGGGGCCAGGGCGTATCGATGAGCATCGGCGGGGCGATGATCGCCCACGCGAGGTCGCGCACTTCGGGATGGCGAAGGCGGCGGGGCAAGTCCAGCAATTCAGGGAACAGGATCATTTTGCGAGCATAGCCTGTGGGAAGGCTTAAAGGATTTTGTCTATGGAGCGCTTTCGCCCATAATCGTGTTTTTCGCCCGTCGCAGACCCTCGCAGGAGCCTCATGGAGCAATTTCGCAATATCGGCATCATCGGTCGCCTGGGCAGTTCGCAGGTGTTGGACACCGTTCGCCGTCTCAAACGTTTCCTCCTGGAGCGACACCTGCATGTGATCCTAGAAGATACCATCGCCGAAGTCTTGCCCGGCCATGGCCTGCAGACGTCGTCTCGCAAGATGCTGGGTGAGGTCTGCGACATGGTGATCGTGGTCGGCGGCGACGGCAGCCTGCTGGGGGCCGCCCGGGCCCTGGCGCGGCACAATATCCCGGTGCTGGGGATCAACCGGGGCAGCCTGGGGTTCCTCACCGATATCCGCCCTGACGAGCTGGAAACCAAGGTCGCCGAGGTGCTGGACGGCCACTACCTGGTGGAAAACCGCTTCCTGCTGCAAGCCGAGGTCCGTCGTCACGCCGAGGCCATCGGCCAGGGCGATGCCCTCAATGACGTGGTGCTGCACCCTGGCAAATCCACGCGCATGATCGAATTCGAGCTGTACATCGACGGGCAGTTCGTCTGCAGCCAGAAAGCCGACGGCCTGATCGTCGCGACTCCGACCGGTTCCACGGCCTACGCGCTGTCGGCCGGTGGGCCGATCATGCACCCCAAGCTCGACGCTATTGTGATTGTGCCCATGTACCCCCATACCTTGTCTGGGCGACCGATTGTGGTCGATGGCAACAGTGAGCTGAAAATCGTCGTGTCCAAGGATATGCAGATCTACCCGCAAGTGTCCTGTGACGGCCAGAATCATTTCACCTGCGCGCCGGGCGACACCATCACCGTCAGCAAGAAAGCGCAGAAGCTGCGCCTGATCCATCCGCTGGATCACAACTACTACGAAGTCTGCCGAACCAAGCTCGGCTGGGGCAGTCGGTTGGGGGGTGGAGGCGACTGATGCTCGATCCTGCGCGCAGTTACGATTTGATCGGTGATGTGCACGGGTGCGCCCTGACCCTTGAACACCTGCTGGACCGACTCGGTTACCACAAGCAGGGCGGTGTCTGGCGGCATCCGTCGCGCATGGCTGTGTTCCTGGGGGACATCATTGACCGTGGCCCGCGGATTCGCGAGGCGCTGCACATCGTCCACGATATGGTCGTGGCCGGCCAGGCGCTGTGCATCATGGGCAACCACGAGTTCAACGCCCTGGGCTGGAGCACACCGGCATTGCCGGGCAGCGGCCAGCGCTACGTGCGCGAACACACGCCGCGCCATGCCCGCCTGCTCAACGAGACCCTGACTCAGTTCGAGCAGCATCCCGGTGACTGGCATGACTTCCTCAAGTGGTTCTATGAACTGCCGCTGTTTGTCGACGCCGGCCGTTTCCGGGTGGTGCATGCCTGTTGGGATGCGGGCCTGATCGAACCGCTGCGTGGCCTCTTCCCGGACGGTTGTGTCGACGAACATTTCCTCCAGGCCTCGGCGCAACCGGGCAGTTTTGCCTGCACGGTGTTCGATCGTTTGCTGCGTGGCACGGACATGCGCCTGCCCCATGGCCTGACGCTGACCGGTGGCGATGGCCTGACCCGTTCGTTTTTCCGCACCAAGTTCTGGGAAGACAATCCGCAGACCTACGGCGACATCGTGTTCCAGCCCGACGCCTTGCCGGAACCGGTGGCCCGCACGCCGCTGTCGTCGGATGAAAAAAACAACCTGCTGCGCTATGGCGTCCATGAACCGTTGCTGTTCGTCGGCCACTATTGGCGCAGCGGCAAGCCCGCGCCCATTCGCCCGAACCTGGCCTGCCTGGATTACAGTGCGGTGCTCTACGGCAAGCTGGTCGCTTATCGCCTCGACCAGGAAACCCGCCTGGATCCGCACAAGTTTGTCTGGGTCGATGTCGAGCGGCCGGAGGTGGTGCAATGAGACTGTCTGTCACGCGAACGCATTTTTTGAGGAAGTGCCATGGATGATTCGACGTTCGACCAACTGAAGGCCGCACTCCTTGCCGCGCCCGGTAACCTCGCGCTGCTGACACTGCTGCTCAACGCCAGTGTCGAGCGCAGTGAGTACGCGCGCGGGCTTGAGTTGCTGCCTGCCGATCTTGAGCAATGGATCGATGCCCAGGCCTTGAAAATGGCTGCGGCCGGGTTATGTATCGCCGCGGGTCAGGCGCAACGGGCCCTTCGCCTGATTGAAGGCGATGAGCCTGCTGCGCGGATGCTCAGGGCGCGCGCCTTTGCGGCCCTGGAGCAGATGAAGGAGGCCCAGGTGGAATACCGCGCCGCGGTCGATGCCAACCCGGCCCTTGAGGACATGGCGCTATGGCGTCGGTTGAACGTATCCGTGACCGACTTTTCCGCTGCACAGGGGCGTCCGCGGTTGCGCGTGATCTCCAACGACAACACCGACCAGACCGAGGTCAGTCGCCTGTTGGTGCCGGAAAAGGAGGTCCTGTCCTTCGATGACATCGGTGGCCTGGACGAACTGAAGAAGACCATTCACAAGAAAATCATCCTGCCTTACCAGAAGCCCGGCCTGTTCCAGCGCTTTCGCAAGCGGGTCGGCGGTGGCGTCTTGCTCTATGGGCCCCCAGGGTGTGGCAAGACCATGCTGGCCCGAGCCACGGCCGGGGAGTGCAAGGCGACGTTCTTCAACGTGGCCATTTCCGATGTCCTGGACATGTACATCGGCGAATCCGAGCGCAAGTTGCACGCGCTGTTCGAGCAGGCCCGTGCCCAGGCACCGGCGGTGATGTTTTTTGATGAAGTCGAGGCCTTGGGGGGCAAGCGCTCCAATACCCGGGACTCGACGTCTTCGAAGCTGGTCAGCCAGTTCCTGTCCGAGATGGACGGGTTTACCAAGGATAATCACGGCGTATTGATTCTCGCGGCAACCAACGTGCCTTGGTCGGTGGACTCGGCTTTCAGGCGCCCGGGGCGTTTTGACCGGGTGCTGTTCGTGCCGCCGCCAGACCGGCCGGCCCGGGAAACCATGCTCAAATTGATGATGCAAGGCCGTCCGATGGCAGAAGACATCGACTTTGCGTTCCTGGCGAAAAACACCTCGGGCTTTTCCGGTGCGGACCTGGGGGAGTTGGTGGAAACCGCCGCTGACGAAGCGATCGAAGAGTCCATCAGCGGCGCGAGCGAGCAACCGATCTGCGACCGACATTTCAAGCAGGCGCTCAAGGAAGTACGGGCGACCACCCTGGAATGGCTGACCACAGCGCGCAATTACGCGCGTTACGCCAATGAAGGCAACCAGTACGACGAGGTGCTGGCCTTCCTAGACAAACATGGGAAGGGCCGTTGATGGCGCAGTATGGTGGTTATCGCATCGAAGACGAACCGCGTCCGGGCGCCCTGGCCAAGTGGGCCGTCTCACCTTTCTGGCCGCTGCTGGGGCTGATGCTGGGGGGCGCCTGGCTCGGTTTGCCGTGGTTTGTCTTCAACGCCATCGCGGTGGGCAGTCCGACCCGTTTACGTGAGTGGCTGCTGGCCGGCCTTTGCCTGGTGGGCAGCCTGATCATCGGCGTGGTGCTGCTGCAGCTGGTGGATGCGGGCTACATCCAGAGCCAGGCGCAGATTCAATACGCCTTGTTGATCCTGGTGGTCTGGAAACTTGCCATCGGCTACCTGTTGTTCATGCAGCAAAACGCGACCATCGAGATCTACCAGTACTATGGTGGCGTTCTGAACCGCTTTGGCTTGCCAGTCGTGCTGGTTGGCGCGTTCGTGCTCAAGGGCATGGTCATCAAGTGGGTGCCTGCCACTCTCTGGTATCTGGTGGTGAGCTGATGAATACCGATTATCTGCTGCAACTGGCGTATCAACGCTTGCAGGTCGACCATTACGACGGTGCCATCGACGCGCTGCGCCAATTGCTGGCGAGCGATCCGGATTCGGCCGAAGCCCATGCGTTGCTGGCGGTCTGTTTGATCAACCTGCGACGCGTGCATGCTGCCAGGCACGAGGTGCAGTTGGCGCTGGCGGCCGATGCACAACTACCACTCGCCCATTACGCCGCCGCCCAGGTTGCCATTGCCCTGCGCAAGTTCAAGCTGGCCCAGGAACATTTGACCCAATTGCTGGACATGGAACCGCTCAACCCGGTCAATTACCGCACCCTGGCCGACCTTTACCAGTTGACCGGCCGTCTGGAGCAAAGCCGCGAGCCGTTGGAAAAAGCCTTGGAATTGGCCCCCGACGATGCGTCCAACCTGGTTGCCATGGCTCAGTTTTATCGTGCCTGCGGCGACTGGGGGAAGGCGCATCAGTTCGCCCGCCAGGCCTTGCAGGCCGAACCGGGGCATACCGGGGCCGTGGTGGTGCTCGGGCACCTGTTGTTGCGCGAAGGTGACGTCGAGGGCGCGCGCGAGCACGCCATCTGGGCCCTGCAGGAAAACGCCAATGACCGGGCCGCGCTGCACTTACTGACCGCCGTCAAGGCTCGCAGCAGCCTGTTTTTGGGAACATGGTGGCGATTCAACAGTTGGATGACCGAGCGCAGCGCCAGTCGCGCCATTGTGGTGCTGTTGCTCATGTTCGTGGTCTATCGGGTAGTGGTCATCATTCTGACGGCCCAGGGCTACCCACAGGTGGCCCAGGCGATTGATTGGCTATGGCTGGGGTTTGCCGCGTACACCTTTGCCGCGCCACAGATATTCAGGCGCTCCCTGGAAAAAGAGCTGGCCCAGGTCAAGCTTTCCAGGGAATTCTAAATAGCGGGTATCCACACGGCTGTCAGTCGTGCTTTGCCTTGGAAACCACGACATTATTGGAGATTGCTTAACATGTCGTCTTTTGCAGAAATGATCCAGAACATCACCCCCGACATCTACCGGAGCCTGAAACTGGCGGTGGAAATCGGTAAATGGGCCGATGGCAACAAGCTCACCGCCGAGCAGCGTGAGCTGTCGCTGCAGGCGATGATCGCCTGGGAAATCCAGAACCTGCCCGAAGACGAGCGCACTGGCTACATGGGCGCGCAGGAATGCCAATCGAAGTCCACTGAAGTGCCGAATATCCTGTTCAAGTCGGACGCTATCCATTGATCGAGATTGGCCGCGGTGCAATCAGCAAAATGTCGGCGCGCCTTGACGGGCCGACTGTTCAATACGCCTTTCGCCTGGACGATCTCGAGGTGCCGGTCAACCCGTTGATCGGCAGCACGGTGCGCCTGGAGTACCTCGGTGCAATCCACTGCACCCACTGTGGGCGCCGGACCAAGACCAGCTTCAGCCAGGGTTATTGTTACCCTTGCATGACCAAACTGGCCCAGTGCGACCTGTGCATCATGAGCCCCGAGCGTTGCCATTACGAGGCGGGCACCTGCCGTGACCCGGCCTGGGGCGAACAGTTCTGCATGACCGATCATGTGGTCTACCTGGCCAATTCCTCGGGTGTGAAAGTCGGCATCACCCGCGCCACGCAATTGCCGACCCGTTGGCTTGACCAGGGTGCCAGCCAGGCGCTGCCGATCCTGCGGGTTGCCACCCGCCAGCAATCGGGGTTTGTCGAAGACCTGTTCCGCAGCCAAGTGGCGGACAAGACCAACTGGCGCGCCTTGCTCAAGGGCGACGCCGTGGCGGTGGACCTGCCGGCGATCCGCGACTCGCTGTTCGAAAGCTGCGCGCAGGGATTGCAGGGCTTGCAGGAACGATTCGGCCTGCAAGCGATCCAGACCATAGCGGACGTCGAGCCCATCGAGATCCGTTATCCGGTGGAGCAATACCCGGCCAAGATCGTCAGCTTCAACCTGGACAAGAACCCGATCGCCGAAGGCACGCTGTTGGGGATCAAGGGTCAATACCTGATTTTCGACACCGGCGTGATCAACATTCGTAAATACACGGCCTACCAGCTCGCCGTGCATCAGTAGAAGGATTCGACCCATGCGCACCGAACAACCGAAGATGATTTACCTGAAGGACTATCAGGCCCCTGAGTACCTGATCGATGAGACGCACCTGACCTTCGAGTTGTTCGAGGACCACAGCCTGGTCCATGCGCAACTGGTGATGCGCCGCAACCCCGAGCGTGGTGCCGGGCTGCCGCCGCTGGTGCTCGATGGCCAGCATCTGGAACTGCTCTCGCTCAAGCTCGACGACGCCGACCTGGGGCAGGGCGATTATCAAGTGGACGACAGCCACCTGACCGTTCACCCCAAGGCTCAGGCCTTCACGCTCGACACCACCGTCCGGATCCACCCGGAAACCAACACCGCTCTGGAAGGTTTGTACAAATCCGGCAGCATGTTCTGCACCCAGTGCGAGGCCGAAGGTTTCCGCAAAATCACCTATTACCTCGACCGCCCGGATGTGATGAGCACGTTCACCACCACCGTGGTGGCCGAGCAGCACAGCTACCCGGTGCTGCTGTCCAACGGCAACCCGATTGCCAGCGGCCCCGGTGAAGACGGCCGGCACTGGGCGACCTGGGAAGACCCGTTCAAAAAGCCTGCCTACCTGTTTGCCCTGGTGGCCGGCGACCTGTGGTGCGTCGAAGACACCTTCACCACCCTGAGCGAGCGCACCGTGGCGCTGCGCATCTACGTCGAGCCGGAAAACATCGACAAATGCCAGCACGCCATGACCAGCCTGAAGAAGTCGATGCGCTGGGACGAAGAGGTCTACGGGCGCGAGTACGACCTGGACATCTTCATGATTGTCGCGGTCAACGATTTCAACATGGGCGCCATGGAGAACAAGGGCCTCAACATCTTCAACTCCAGCGCCGTGCTGGCCCGCGCCGAAACCGCCACCGATGCCGCTCACCAGCGGGTCGAGGCGATCGTTGCCCACGAATACTTCCATAACTGGTCGGGCAACCGCGTGACCTGTCGCGACTGGTTCCAACTGTCGCTCAAGGAAGGTTTCACCGTGTTCCGCGATGCCGGGTTCTCGGCCGACATGAACTCCGCCACGGTCAAGCGCATCCAGGACGTGGCGTACCTGCGTACCCACCAGTTCGCCGAAGACGCCGGCCCCATGGCCCATCCGGTGCGGCCGGACAGTTTCATCGAGATCTCCAACTTCTATACCCTGACCGTGTACGAAAAGGGCTCGGAAGTGGTTGGCATGATCCACACCCTGCTGGGGCCTGAGGGTTTCCGCAAGGGCAGTGACCTGTACTTCGAGCGCCACGACGGGCAGGCCGTGACCTGCGATGACTTCATCAAGGCCATGGAAGATGCCAACGGCGTCGACCTGGCCCAGTTCAAGCGCTGGTACAGCCAGGCCGGTACGCCACGGCTGGCGGTGAGCGAGTCTTACGACGCCGCTGCCAAGACCTACAGCCTGACCTTCCGTCAGAGTTGCCCGCCGACTCCGGACAAGATGGAAAAACTGCCGTTCGTGATTCCTGTGGAACTGGGCCTGCTGGACAGCCAGGGCGCCGGGATCCCGTTGCGCCTGACCGGTGAGGCGGTGGCAAACGGCACGTCCCGGGTGATCTCGGTGACCGAAGCCGAGCAGACCTTCACCTTCGTCGACGTCGCCGAACAACCGCTGCCTTCGTTGCTGCGTGGTTTCTCGGCACCGGTGAAACTGAGCTTCCCGTACAACCGCGACCAGTTGATGTTCCTGATGCAACACGACAGCGACGGCTTCAACCGTTGGGATGCCGGCCAGCAGCTGTCGGTGCAGGTGTTGCAGGAATTGATCGCCCAGCATCAGCAGGGCGCCAGCCTGACGCTGGATCCGCGCCTGGTCAGTGCGCTGCGCAGCGTGCTGACGGACGAGTCCCTGGACCAGGCCATGGTCGCCGAAATGCTCTCGCTGCCAAGCGAAGCCTACCTGACGGAAATCAGCGAAGTGGCTGACGTCGAGGCGATCCATGCCGCCCGTGAGTTCGCCCGCCAGCAGTTGGCCGAGAATCTGTTTGAAGCCCTGTGGCTGCGCTATGCAGCCAACCGCGACCTGTCGAAGAAAACGCCTTACGTGGCCGAGGCCGAGCACTTTGCCCGTCGCGCGTTGCAGAACATCGCCCTGTCGTACCTGATGCTCACCGACAAGCCTGAGGTGCTGAGCGCGACCCTGGAGCAGTTCGACACCGCCGACAACATGACCGAGCGCCTGACCGCGCTGGCGGTGCTGGTCAACTCGCCGTTCGAAGCCGAGAAGGCCAAGGCTCTGGAAGTGTTTGCGGAAAACTTCAAGGGTAACCCGCTGGTCATGGACCAATGGTTCAGCGTCCAGGCCGGCAGCCCGTTGCCGGGTGGCCTGGCGCGGGTCAAGGCGCTGATGGAGCACTCGGCGTTCAACATCAAGAACCCTAACAAGGTGCGGGCGCTGGTGGGGGCGTTTGCCGGGCAGAACCTGATCAATTTCCACGCGGCCGACGGGTCGGGTTATCGCTTCCTGGCGGACCTGGTCATCCAGCTCAATGGCTTCAACCCGCAGATCGCCTCCCGGCAACTGGCCCCGCTGACCCGCTGGCGCAAATACGACAGCGCCCGCCAGGCGCTGATGAAAGCCGAGCTGGAGCGCATCCAGGCGTCCGGCGGGCTGTCCGCCGATGTGTTCGAGGTGGTGAGCAAGAGCCTGGCATAAACAGGCACTGCCTTACCTTTGTGACGAGGGAGCTTGCTCCCGCTGGCTGTAGGAGCTCTGTAGGAGCTGTCGAGTGCAACGAGGCTGCGATCTTTCCCAATACACTTGAGTCTCAAGCGAAAGTTCAAAAGATCGCAGGCTTCGCCAGCTCCTACAGAGGCCAGCGGGAGCTTGCTCCCTCGCCACATTCATCACCCTCACGAATGTCTTCTGATTCACCCTTGGCCAATAGCCCCGTGGTTAACAAAAGATAACGCGGCGTCGATTGTCAGACCTTTCGAAAGCCCGATAGGATAGGTTCCGCTTGCTAAGTGGCTCTAGATTGCAGGTTTCAGGACTATGCTCCAGGACTGGCAACGTACCAAGCCATAACAATAATAATGGGGGAAAGGTCTATGAATGAGCCTGTCATGGCTGTGGGCCGCAGCCGGCCGCCGATGCTGCGCAGAGTCGCGTTGCTGGCTTCGGCGCTCTCGCTGCTGGGCTCTGCGCTGTTGTCGGCACCGGTGATGGCTGTTGCAGCGTCGACGTCCGATGTCATCTATTCCGTCGAATCGGCCAAGGCCAGCAAAACCCTGATGCTCGATGTGGTCCACGCCGGCCAGCGCCTGGTGGCGGTCGGTGATCGTGGGCACATTGTCTATTCCGATGACCAGGGCACGTCCTGGACCCAGGCCAAGGTGCCGACCCGCCAACTGCTCACCGCAGTTTTTTTCGTTGACGACAAGCACGGTTGGGCCGTGGGGCATGATGCGCAGGTCCTCGCCAGCGATGACGCCGGCAGCACCTGGACCAAGCAATTCGAAGACCTTACCCGCGAAGCACCCCTGCTGGACGTCTGGTTCAAGGACCTCAGCAACGGTTTCGCCGTGGGTGCCTACGGCGCACTGTTGGAAACCACTGACGGCGGCAAGCACTGGGAAGACGCCAGCGACCGCCTCGACAACGAAGACCAGTTCCACCTCAACGCGATCGCGGCCGTGAAAGACGCCGGGCTGTTCATTGTCGGCGAGGCCGGCAGCATGTTCCGCTCCGCCGACGAGGGCCAGACCTGGGAGAAGGTCGAAGGCCCGTATGAAGGCTCGTTGTTCGGGATCATCGGCACCGCCCAACCTTCTACGCTGCTGGCCTACGGCTTGCGCGGCAACCTGTACCGTTCCACCGATTTTGGCGGCACTTGGGAGCAGGTCGAGCTCAAGGCCGCCCGGGGCAACCTGGAATTCGGCCTGTCGGGCGCCACGTTGCTGGCGGACGGTTCCATCGTGATTGTCGGCAATGGCGGCAGCGTGGTGCGCAGTACCGACGACGGCGAGACCTTCAGCGTGTTCAACCGCCCGGACCGAATCTCCGTGGCGGCCGTCACGGCGGCAGGCAACGGTAACCTGATCCTGGCGGGGCAAGGCGGCGTGCGCGCCACCACCTCCACCGGCGCCGAACTGAGCAAATGAGTCAGGCCTGCACGACGGGCATAAAAACAAGAAGGCGGACCCCATGAGCAGTCATCACCAAGACAAGGCGACGTTCCTCGAACGCCTGATTTTCAATAACCGCCCGGCAGTGATCAGCATTTGCCTGCTGGTCAGTATCTTTCTGTTCTGGCAGGCCACGCTGATTCGGCCCTCCACCAGTTTCGAAAAAATGATCCCCCTCGAGCACCCCTTCATCCAGAAGATGCTCGAGCACCGCAACGACCTGGCGAACCTGGGCAACACGGTGCGCATTTCCGTGGAAGCCACCAACGGCGACATTTTCTCCAAGGACTACATGGAGACCCTGCGCCAGATCCACGACGAGGTGTTCTACATCTCCGGTGTCGACCGTTCCGGGCTCAAGTCATTGTGGAGCCCCAGCGTGCGCTGGACCGAAGTGACGGAGGAGGGCTTTGCCGGCGGAGAGGTGATTCCCCAGAGCTACAACGGTTCGGCCGACAGCCTCGACCTGCTGCGCAACAACGTGCTCAAGTCCGGTCAGGTCGGGCGCCTGGTGGCCAACGACTTCAAGTCGAGCATCATCGACATCCCACTGCTGGAGTCCTATCCCGACCCGCAGGACCAAGGCAAATTGCTCGCCCTCGACTATCGGAAGTTTTCCCACGAGCTTGAAGACAAGATCCGCAACAAGTTCGAAGCCCAGAACCCGAATGTGCAGATCCACATCGTCGGTTTCGCCAAGAAGGTCGGCGACCTGATCGACGGGCTGATCATGGTGGTGCTGTTCTTCGGCGTGGCCTTCGTCATCACCCTGATCCTGCTGTACTGGTTTACCAACTGCATGCGCAGCACCGTTGCGGTGTTGACCACCACCCTGGTGGCCGTGGGCTGGCAGCTGGGGCTGATGCATGCGGCCGGTTTCGGCCTGGATCCATACTCGATGCTGGTGCCGTTCCTGATCTTTGCCATCGGCATTTCCCACGGGGTACAGAAAATCAATGGCATTGCCTTGCAGTCCAGCGAGGCGGACAACGCCCTGACAGCGGCGCGGCGCACCTTCCGGCAGTTGTTCCTGCCGGGGATGATCGCGATCCTGGCGGACGCCGTGGGCTTCATCACCCTGCTGATCATCGACATCGGCGTGATCCGCGAACTGGCCATCGGTGCCTCCATCGGCGTGGCGGTGATTGTGTTCACCAACCTGATTCTGTTGCCGGTGGCGATTTCCTATGTCGGCATCAGCAAGCGTGCCATCGAGCGTAGCAAGAAGGACGCGACGCGTGAGCACCCGTTCTGGCGTCTGTTGTCGAAGTTTGCCAGCGCCAAGGTCGCGCCGGTCTCGGTGGTCCTGGCCCTTATCGCCTTCGGTGGCGGTCTCTGGTACAGCCAGAACCTGAAAATCGGCGACCTGGACCAGGGCGCGCCGGAGTTGCGTCCAGACTCGCGCTACAACCAGGACAACAACTTCATTATCAGCAACTACTCCACCAGCTCCGATGTCCTGGTGGTGATGGTCAAGACCAAAGCTGAAGGCTGCTCACGCTATGAGGCCATGGCACCCATCGACGAGTTGATGTGGAAAATGCAGAACACCGAGGGGGTGCAGTCGGCGATCTCCCTGGTCACCGTGTCCAAGCAAGTGATCAAGGGCATGAACGAGGGGAACCTGAAATGGGAAACCCTGTCGCGCAACCCTGTCGTGCTGAACAACTCCATTGCCCGGGCCGATGGCCTGTACAACAACAACTGCTCCGTGGCCCCGGTATTGGTTTTCCTCAACGACCACAAGGCCGAGACCCTGGACCGCGCCGTGAAGGTGGTGCAGGATTTCGCCAAGGAAAACAACCGCGATGGCCTGGAGTTCATCCTTGCCGCCGGCAACGCCGGTATCGAAGCGGCCACCAATGAAGTGATCAAGGAATCGGAGCTGACCATCCTGATCCTGGTGTACATCTGCGTGGCGACCATGTGCATGATCACCTTCCGTTCCTGGGCGGCGACGCTGTGCATCGTGTTGCCGCTGGTGTTGACCTCGGTGCTGGGCAACGCCCTGATGGCGTTCATGGGCATTGGCGTGAAGGTCGCGACGCTGCCAGTGGTGGCGTTGGGCGTAGGCATCGGCGTTGACTACGGAATCTATATTTATAGCCGCCTGGAAAGTTTCCTGCGGGCCGGGTTGCCGTTGCAGGAAGCCTACTACCAGACGCTGAAGTCCACCGGAAAAGCCGTGCTGTTCACCGGCCTGTGCCTGGCGATTGGTGTGTGCACCTGGATTTTCTCGGCCATCAAGTTCCAGGCCGACATGGGCTTGATGCTGACGTTCATGTTGCTGTGGAACATGTTCGGTGCGCTGTGGCTGCTGCCGGCGTTGGCGCGGTTCCTGATCAAGCCTGAGAAACTGGCGGGGCAGAAGGGCAATTCGTTGTTTGCTCATTGATCGACGGTAGAATCTGCCCAATGTGGGAGCGAGCTTGCTCGCGATAGCGGTGTGACAGTCAATGAAGGTGTTGAATGTCAGTGCGCAATCGCGAGCAAGCTCCCACAGGTTTTTTTGCCGCTCAGACACTGATCATTCCTAGCCACAATCACATCCGCTTGAGGTGCACAATCAGGGCGCCAACGGCAAGAACTTGCTCTGCGCCATGAGCTTGCCGATGTTCCCTCGATGCACATTCACCACCGCGTAAGGGCTATCCGCCTTGGCGAGCAGCGAGTGATAGTCTTCCCGGCGTTGTGCCTTGGTTTTCAGGTGGGCGACGCTGTAGTCGGCTTTCGGCGTATCGATTTTTTCGTAGTGAAAATGCGCGTACCAGAGGGGGAAGCCGTCACGGTTGTTGATGGCATATTCCTGGAGGAGGTCCTTGCGGGCTCCTTTCAACGCTTTGCGCTCACCCAGTCGAGCGACTTGTATCAGGTTCTTTTCGAACAGGTACTGGAGGTTGCCGTCGGTGGGCGGCAGGTGCAGGCTCAATTCGACACGCAGGGCGCTGCCCCTGGACGTCAGTCTGGAAATGGCCTCGGTCAACTGCCTGACCAGCGCTTGATCGGCCGGCGTGCGTGGCGTTTGTGAGGCTGAGAAGGCCCTGTCGAGTTCTTCCGAGATCGAGCGGAAGCGACTCGCCTCATTGTTCATGATCTCCTCGATTTCCTGAGGATGACGACAACGCTTTTTATAGCTTTCAGCGCGGCGAAGACGTTCTTCCAGCTCCTCCAGCAGAGTTCGGGCATCGCCCTTGATCGCGTTGACCGATCGGGTCCTGGGGGCTCGAGCCGGTCGGCGTACGTCGACAACGTCCCAGACGTCGTCGTGACGCGAATAGGTGGCCAGCACCTGATCGTCGACTTGGGAGCGCAACTCGACGACTTCAATTGGCAAGGAGGTGCCGGCAGGTTTCAGGTCACCAATCAGAGCGCCACTCTTTCGGGTTTTGATCACCTTTTTCTGAGGGCTTCCGGAAGGTGCTTTGGGGCGTTTGGGCGCGCGCTTGCGCGGTGTCGGTTCGGGTTTGACTTCTGCCGCCAGTTTGCCGGACGCATCCTGGTACAGGCTGTCAAGCAGCGTGGTCAGCTTCTCGAAATAGGCGTCGTTGATATCGTCGGCATAAAGGGTTTTCGTGCCCTGCAAGGCGTCGAGGGCTTCGCCATAATGCTCGGTCAGGCTGGTCAGTACCTCAAGCTGCTCAGAGGCGCTCAGGTCATACAGTTGCAGGTCGGCGTGGGAGCGTACTTGCTCGGCCAATGGCTTGACGATGCGATACAGGCTATCGGGCAAGTCGGTTTCGGGGTGTTTGATGGCCAGTATCGGCAGGGCGGTCAACTGCAGGGCCTTGGTGCCTATGACATTCCTTTCATTCTGCGGACGGCCGCGGGTCAGGCGGTCGAACGCTTGGGCCCCCACCGAATCCAGGTTCAATAGCTTCTCCAGGTACTCATCCTTGAGTTGCAGCCAATGGATGGCGCGATCATTGATGTCGCTCATGGCTTCGAGGAACTCCACGTAGCGCTGCATGTCGCGAGCCACGTCTTCTTCCACAAACGCTCCGAAAAACTGCGGGTGAGCGGTATTGAGGGCCCGTTGATCCATTTCCACCATCAGGAAGGCCTTGCGGGCATTGTTGACGACATTCTCCATCAGCCCGCGGACGCTTGCAGAAGGCAAGCCAATGCCCAGCCTTGCGCGCTCGGGCGCACTGTCCAGCAGTTTCAAATAGATGTCGGTCTGCTCGTTGAGCAGGTCATAAAACACCTTTCGTTTGGGTGCGCGCTGCTCCTCGGTATAAGCGCTTGCTTCTTCGAGCCTCGTCATCACTTGCTGGGCGATGTCCAGGGCTTTTCCCCGCCCGGACTCCTGGGAGAGGTAATCCGTTAACTCACCGGTCAAATCGGCGGCTCTTTGGGCATTGAGACGACGCTGGTCCGCCACGCGTTTGGGGGGAGAGCCTCCCAGCAGGCGTAAACGCAGGTCCATAGACCAGTTACCGTCAATGTCTGATTGCAGCGCAGGACCCGTTCGTGCGGGGTCGAGCGGATCGACAATCGTGGTGCTGCCGTCCGGATCCGGGCTGACCTGATACAGGCTGTCTTGCATGAATACGTGCCATTTGTTGCCGATCACGTACAAGCCCTTGAAAGGACCATATTGAATCGGCTCAGGCAGTGACGCAGGGTGCAGTACCTGCATGCGCCTTATGCGGGTGCGTTGCTCCGGCGTCAAATTGAAACGGGGAGTGGAGTACCTGAGATCGAGGGTCCTGCTGGCGACTTCGGATTGTTCGCCGGGCAAGGCAACGGACCCTTCCAAGATTCTCGGCGAGGCGGGTGCGGGCCACTGCTGCTCGACAACACGCGGTGCGGGGGAGCGCATCGCTTGTTCCTTGACCGATTTGGGCACGGATGCACGAGAGGGCGCACGGGCGGAGGGAAATTGGCTCATCAGCATGGCAAGGTTGACCAGCAAGTCGACGGCGGCGAGTTCCCGTGTCGTCGGATCTTCACTGCTCAGGGCCGGGATATTATGACTGGCGCTGGCCATCAGGCTCCATAGCCAGGCGACGGACATGGCCGGGCCACGCAGCAACGGAAACAGCAGCGTATTGAACAGCAGGCTGCCGCCCTGGAGAAACACCGCCCAGCGGCTTTCGCTGTTGGAAACTGAATGACGGTCGGCCTGGGTGACCAGCGCTTGGGCGTTGCAGCCATAGAGGTACTGCATCAGTTCGCCTTTGTGCAGGTATTGCAGCAGTTCGTCGTTGGCGCCATGGGTGGCGAGTGTCGCCGGAGCGGGTTTTTCGGGACGATTGAATTCGTCACCCTGGAAAAAACGCACAATGTGTGGCTCCGCGAAACCACCATTGGCATACACCGGGCGTGCGCTGTCGGACATCCAGGTCAGGATGCTGTTTTGCAAATCCCCTTTGGCGGCGACGGCCTGCAACAGGGCCTGGCGCGTCGGGAACGCCAGCAGCGAGGGTGCGTACAGGGGGCGGTACAAAAGGTGTGGACCCGTTTCGATGTCCTGTGCCTCGACGATGAACATGTTGGTCACGATGTCGGGCCGGGCCTGGGGCTTGCGCAGGAAGGCCAGGTATCGAATGACCACGGGGCGGCCGTCAACCTGCCGACCAGCCGCGTCGGGTTGCAGCAGGGCCTCAATGAGACGCAACCCTTGGCGGGTCATGCCGTTTTCGTTGTTGAGCGTTTGTTGCAGTGCTTCGAGCGGCAACTGCGCCGGGAGCTGTTCGGCAAACATTCGCTGGTATTCCTGCGCTTGAGGCGAGTCGCTCAACAGTTCCTGTTGCAGATAACGAGGATAGGTCATGCCGATGTCCGCCTGTTCGATCAGCCCGTCCTTGCGGGTAATGAAGTCCGGCGTTAACCAGGCAGGCAACGCCAGACCCAGGCGATGGCTGAGTGTCAGGTGCCCACTGGGGCGTGCAACGAGATTGTCGATGGTCAGCTGAGTCAGGCTCATCGTTCTTTTCTCACTGATGCCGACGGTCCCCGGATACCCCGCGGAGACGGTGAAAACCAGCGCCACATCGTCGGGTTGGAACTGGCTGGGGTGAGCCTTGGCCGGGCTGCTGTCATTGGTTTTGCTCATCAGCGTGAGTAAAGCGTCAGCCGTAAAAGTCTTGAGGTCACTGAGGGAGGTTCGCCCTTGATCGCGTTTTTTGGCACTGGCCAGGGCCAGACTGTAGCGCTGGAACCTTGTTTGATCGGCCAGGGACGCCTGTTTCAACCATTCGGGCAGTAGCGGCTCGAGTCGTGTCGATGTTTCGGGCGTGAGGCGTGGCGCGTCGCGCAGATAGCGGACCGGGTCGCTTAACTCGTTGTAGAGCGTCTTGAGGTCTTGCAGGCCAATCCGGGAGGGCAATTGCACCGCCTTCAGGTCGGCCAATTGCTGCTCCAATATCAGGGCGGCCTGGGTGTCGAAGGCATTACCGCCGATCTCGTAGCGTTGGCAGGTGACGGTGTCGACAATGTAGCGGCTGGCGATCCGTTCGCCCCAATGGCGATTGAAGGCGTCCATCGATGCGAAGGACTGCACGGCGCTGCCGGGGCTGCAAAGCAGAATGATGAGCCCGTAGCGTGTGTAATGAAGCAGGAGGATCTCGTTGCTGGGCAGTACGGTGCTGGAGGCGCCCTGGGTGAGGGTACTTTCCAGGCTGTAGGCATAGACGGGGGGCGTATTGCGGCTGAAGCGTTGCTCACGGTCCGGCCAGCGGACGATCTGGTCCAGGGTCTCGCGTGCTGGTTCCGTGAGGCCTGGCTGTTGCAGCCCACGGATATGCAGCAGGTTTTTGAGGGTGTCGCTGAGCCATTGCCAGCGGCTGGTGCGGATATCGGTGTCGGTTTGGGCGTGGGTGCTGATGTCGGTGTTCCAATAGCGGGTCAGTGCATCCTCCAGCCCGATCGGTAGGGTCCAGGGCAGTTCAAGCAACAGCTTTTTGATGACCTGCATGTCCAACTTTTCATCGCCTGACCAAAGGCGGTGTGGAACCGAGTCGGAAAGATAACAGTCAAGACTGCCCCGTGAACCGAAATCCACGGGTGTGTTGAGGGCTAGGTAGTCGAGCACAAGGGGCATGAAGGGTTGGAAGTTCCAGGCGCGAACGGCTGCATTCGGTGTTGCCAATTGGGTCTTGGAGAGGTCGATGGTCAGCGAGGGGTATTTTGCCGTGATGGCTTGTTCAAGCATTTGTTGCACGACCTGCTCGAAGGTCGGGCGGCTGGCAAATTGCTGGCTGATGTTTTGTGCCAACTCGGAGGGGCTGTCGGCCGGTGTGGGCGAGGTCATAAGAAGTCCTTTTCCTGAGCTCATGGCCGTCGGGATGACGGCGAGAGTCAAGTGTCGGGATTCCCTTGCTCTGCGGGCGGTATATAGATACCACCCGTTGGGCCTGCGTTATGTCAGGCCTGGTCGGGATCGCTGCCCAGTACCACGTTCAGCGCGCTGCGGGCATCGTCCAGTTGAACCAGCGTGGCATGGCGGGCGCCGAGGGCGTCGCGGTTCTCGATGGCGGTGAGGATTGCCTTGTGCCGTGGCATCGCCAGCTCATGCAGGTTGGGCCGTCGGTTGGAGTGTTTGAGGGCTTCGGCGATGGCCACTGACAACATGTTGCAGAGGTTGGCGAGCAGGTCGTTGTGGGTCGCATCGGCGATGCGGCTGTGGAAGTCCAGGTCCGGTTGCAGCATGGCCTCGGGGGTCGGGGCTGCCTCCATGCGCTGGTAGGCCTGACGGATGGCGGCGATGTCGGCCTTGTCGGCAAACTGGGCGGCGAGGGCGGCAGCGGCCGGTTCGATGATGCTGCGCACGCTGGTCAGCAGGTTGAAGAATTCATTCTGCGGGCTGCTCTGCATCAGCCAATGCAGCACATCGGGGTCGAGCATGTGCCATTCCCGCCGGGCCTTGACCACCGTACCCACGCGCGGGCGCGAATACACCAGGCCCTTGGCGACCAGTACCCGCGTGGCTTCGCGCAGCACCGGGCGGCTGACCGCGTACTCTTCGCACAACAAGGCTTCGGCGGGCAGTTTATCGTCGGGTTTGAAACGCCCGGAAACGATCTGAATGCCCAGTTCCTGGACGATGCGCGCGTGCATGCTTTTGCGGTCTGAGGGTTTACGGTAGTCCATGGGACGTGGCGCGATCCTGTGCGAGGGGAGTGTTGCGCATGATAGCAGGCGCGGCGGATATTCATTAGGCCAAACCCTTGGGCCTGGTGATCTTTGTGGCGAGGGAGCGCTTACTCCCGCTGGACATGTGTAGGGGCTGCCGAAGGCTGCGATCTTTTTGATCCTTTTGATCTTTCGCTTGAGATTCAAGTGTTTGGGGGAAGATCGCAGCCTCGTTGCACTCGACAGCTCCTACACGGCTCTTACACAGTACTTTCTTAGGGGTTAATGGGAGTGGCGTGGCACCTCGGCGCCACGGCAACCGACCAGGAAGTCGAAGTCACAGCCCTGGTCCGCTTGCAGCACATGGTCGATGTACAACTGGCGATAACCACCCACCAGCAGTTGTTGCGGTGGTGCGAGGTCGGCCAGGCGCGCCGCGAGTTCGGCGTCGGGGATGTCCAGGTGCAGGCGGCCGCTGGCGCAGTCCAGTTCGATCCAGTCACCTTCCTTCACGGCTGCCAGCGGCCCGCCGGCCGCGGCTTCGGGCGCCACGTGCAGCACCACGGTGCCGTAGGCGGTGCCGCTCATGCGCGCATCGGAGATACGCACCATGTCGGTCACCCCCTGGGCCAGCAATTTCGCCGGCAAGCCCATGTTGCCCACTTCGGCCATGCCTGGGTAACCCTTGGGTCCGCAGTTCTTCATCACCAGGATCGAGCCGGCATCGACATCCAGTTCCGGATCATTGATCCGCGCCTTGTACTCGTCGAAGTTCTCGAACACCACCGCGCGACCGCGATGCTGCATCAGCTCAGGCGTGGCGGCGGAGGGTTTGAGCACCGCGCCGAGGGGGGCCAGGTTACCGCGCAACACGCAGATACCGCCGTCGGCGCGGATTGGGTTGTCCAGGGTGCGAATGACTTCGTCCTGGCCGTAGATCGGTGCGTCCTTGGTGTTCTCGCCGAGGCTCTTGCCGTTGACGGTCAAAGCGTTCGGATGGGGAATCAGGTTGGCTTCGCCGAGGCGACGCAGCACGGCGGGTAGACCGCCGGCGTAGTAGAACTCTTCCATCAGGAAGCGCCCGGACGGCTGGAGGTCGACGATAGTCGGCATGCCGCGGCCCATGCGGGTCCAGTCGTCCAGGTCCAGTTGCACGCCGATGCGACCGGCAATCGCCTTGAGGTGGATCACCGCGTTGGTCGAGCCGCCGATGGCCGCATTGACACGGATGGCGTTTTCGAAAGCTTCCTTGGTCAGGATCTTCGACAGTTTCAGGTCTTCACGAACCATTTCCACGGCGCGCATGCCGGACATGTGGGCCAGCACATAGCGCCGTGCGTCCACGGCCGGAATGGCCGCGTTGTGCGGCAGGGAGGTACCGAGGGCTTCGGCCATGCAGGCCATGGTCGAGGCAGTGCCCATGGTGTTGCAGGTGCCGGCTGAGCGGGACATGCCGCCCTCAGCCGCGAGGAAATCGTCAAGGGTGATGGTGCCGGCCTTGACCTGTTCGCTCAATTGCCAGACCACGGTACCCGAGCCGATGTCCTGACCTTTGTGCTTGCCGTTGAGCATCGGCCCGCCAGTAACGACGATGGCCGGTACGTCACAACTGGCGGCGCCCATCAGCAGGGCGGGGGTGGTCTTGTCGCAACCGGTGAGCAGCACCACGCCGTCAATCGGGTTACCGCGAATCGCCTCTTCCACGTCCATGCTCGCCAGGTTGCGGGTCAGCATGGCGGTGGGGCGCAGGTTCGATTCGCCGTTGGAGAACACCGGGAATTCCACCGGGAAGCCCCCTGCCTCGATCACGCCGCGCTTGACGTGTTCGGCGATCTGCCGGAAGTGCGCGTTGCACGGCGTCAGCTCCGACCAGGTGTTGCAGATGCCGATGATCGGCTTGCCATGGAACTGATGGTCGGCGATGCCCTGATTTTTCATCCAGCTGCGGTACATGAAGCCATTTTTGTCGGCGGTGCCAAACCATTGGGCCGAGCGCAGGGAGGGTTTCTTGTCAGACATGATCAATGCTCTTATTGTATGACTATATTGTTCTAGATTAAGCGTAACATAAGCGCAATTTGCACGGTTTGGAAGTATTGTTGAGTAAATAGTATTACTATATAGTCCGACTCAAATGGAGGGATTGTCCTGGCGGTCATTCGCGAGAGAAATCCCCCGAGGTTCCATAACAACAACAATCGGAGACCGGTCCCATGAGCCAGGAATTGCGGCTTATACGTCGCATCACGCTGAAACTGATTCCCTTCCTGATCCTGCTGTACCTGATTGCCTATGTGGACCGCTCTGCGGTGGGCTTTGCCAAGTTGCACATGGGGGCCGACCTCGGTATTGGCGACGCCGCCTACGGCCTGGGTGCGGGGCTGTTTTTCATCGGTTATTTCCTGCTGGAGATTCCCAGCAACCTGATGCTGGAACACTTTGGTGCCCGGCGCTGGTTCGCCCGGATCATGATCACCTGGGGCGCGATCACTATCGGCATGGCCTTCGTGCAAGGGCCACACAGCTTCTATGTGATGCGCTTTTTGCTGGGCGCGGCCGAAGCCGGGTTCTTCCCTGGCGTGCTGTACTACATCACCCAGTGGTTCCCGGTTCGCCATCGCGGCAAGATCCTGGGCCTGTTCATTCTGTCCCAACCCATCGCGATGATGATCACCGGCCCCGTGTCCGGCGGCTTGCTGGGCATGGACGGCATCCTTGGCCTGCACGGCTGGCAGTGGCTGTTCATTGTCATCGGCCTGCCGGCGGTGCTGCTGACCTGGCCGGTACTGCGCTACCTGCCGGATGGCCCGCAACAAGTGAAATGGATGGACCAGGCTGAGAAGGACTGGCTGACCGGTGAGCTGAAAAAAGACCTGGAGGAATACGGTCAGACCCGCCACGGCAACCCGCTGCATGCCCTGAAGGACAAGCGTGTCTTGTTGCTGGCGCTGTTCTACCTGCCGGTGACCTTGAGCATCTACGGCCTCGGTCTCTGGTTGCCGACGCTGATCAAGCAGTTCGGCGGCAGCGACCTGGTGACCGGCTTCGTGTCGTCGGTGCCGTACATCTTCGGCATCATCGGTTTGCTGATCATTCCCCGCAGCTCCGACCGTTTGAATGACCGTTACGGTCACTTGGCTGTGTTGTACGTGCTGGGCGCCATCGGCCTGTTCCTCAGCGCCTGGTTGTCGGTGCCGGTGCTGCAATTGGCGGCGTTGTGCCTGGTGGCGTTCGCGCTGTTCTCCTGCACGGCGGTGTTCTGGACCTTGCCGGGGCGGTTCTTTGCCGGCGCCAGTGCGGCGGCGGGCATTGCGCTGATCAACTCGGTGGGCAACCTGGGCGGCTACATTGGCCCGTTCGTGATCGGTACGCTGAAGGAGTACACCGGCAACCTGGCCTCGGGGCTGTATTTCCTGTCCTGTGTGATGGTGTTCGGCCTGGCGTTGACCGGTGTGGTCTATCGCCTGCTGGAGCGCAAGCATGTGCTGCCAGCGGACCCGTTCGCCGCCAGCGCCCGGGGGGCGACGCGTACCTGAACTTATTGCAATTGTGGAAGAGCGCTTTTGTGGCGAGGGAGCTTGCTCGCGCTCGACTGCGTGTAGGCGCTGTCGAGTGCAACGAGGCTGCGATCTTGTTCCAGACAATTGAGTCCTGAGCGAAAGATCAAAAGATCGTCCGAACGCGGCCCGAGCCTTCGGCAGCTCCTACACAACAAAAGCCTGCTACGCCTATTCAAGTTTTGTTTACAGGGAGAAAACCCATGCGTTTAGTTCAGTTCGAATTGCCAAACGGCGAACGCCGTGTCGGTGTGGTCGAGGGCGATCAGGTGCGCGAAGTGCAGGGCGCGCGTACCGTGCGCGACTTGGCGCTGGCGGCTATCGAAGCGGGCGTGAAGCTTGAGCAGCAGGTCAACGGCCTGGGCCTGGGGGCGAACCATGATTACGCCCGGTTGCTCAGTGACCTGCGCATCCTGGCGCCACTGGACCACCCGGACCCGGCGCACCTGCTGGTCAGCGGCACTGGCCTGACCCACCTGGGCAGCGCCTCGGCCCGGGACAAGATGCACCAGCAGGCCGGCGACGAAGCGGCCATGACCGACACCATGCGCATCTTCAAGTGGGGCGTGGAGGGCGGCAAGCCCCAGGCCGGGCAGGCCGGTGTGCAACCGGAATGGTTCTACAAGGGCGACGGCAGCATCGTGGTCCGCCCGGGCCATCCGTTCCCGCTGCCGCCCTTTGCCGAAGACGCCGGCGAAGAACCGGAAATCAGCGGCCTGTATGTCATCGGCCACGACGGCAAGCCGTATCGCCTGGGCTTTGCCGTGGGCAACGAGTTTTCCGACCACGTGATGGAGCGCAAGAACTACCTGTACCTGGCCCATTCGAAATTGCGCAGTTGCAGTTTTGGCCCGGAACTTCGCGTGGGTGAACTGCCTCAACATTTGTCCGGGACCAGTCGTATCTTGCGCAACGGCGAAGTGCTGTGGCAGAACGAGTTCCTCAGCGGCGAGGCGAACATGTGCCACAGCCTCGAAAACCTGGAATTCCACCATTTCAAGTACAGTCAGTTCCTGCGTCCGGGGGACGTCCACGTTCACTTCTTCGGCACCGCGACCCTGTCGTTTGCCGATGGCATCCGCACGCAACCGGGGGATGTGTTCGAAGTCAGCCAAGCTGAATTCGGCGCGCCGCTGGTCAACGGCATTGCCCCTGCGGACGCGGTGTTCAACCCGGGTACTATCGGCACACTTTAAAGGAGACTTGCGATGAACCAGATCCTTGGCCACAACTACATCGGCGGGGCGCGCAGCGCAGCCGGCCAGACTCGCTTGCAGAGCGTCGACGCCAGCACCGGCGAGGCCTTGCCCCATGAATTCGTCCAGGCCACGGCAGAAGAAGTCGACACCGCCGCCAAGGCTGCCGCAGCGGCTTACCCGGCCTACCGCAGCCTGAGTGCCGTGCGCCGGGCCGAGTTCCTCGAGGCCATTGCCGATGAGCTGGACGCGTTGGGTGATGCGTTCGTGGCCGTGGTCTGCCGTGAAACCGCGTTGCCGGCGGCACGGATCCAGGGCGAGCGCGGTCGTACCAGCGGCCAGATGCGTCTGTTCGCCAAGGTCCTGCGCCGTGGCGATTTCTACGGTGCACGCATCGACCGGGCGTTGCCTGAGCGCACGCCGTTACCCCGTCCGGACCTGCGTCAATACCGCATTGGCCTGGGGCCGGTGGCGGTGTTCGGCGCCAGTAACTTCCCCCTGGCATTTTCCACCGCCGGTGGCGACACGGCTTCAGCCCTGGCGGCCGGTTGCCCGGTGGTGTTCAAGGCCCACAGCGGCCACATGGCGACCGCCGAGCAGGTGGCGGATGCGATCCTCCGTGCGGCGGAAAAGACCGCGATGCCGGCCGGTGTGTTCAACATGATTTACGGCGGTGGCGTTGGCGAATGGCTGGTCAAGCACCCGGCGATCCAGGCCGTGGGCTTCACCGGTTCCCTCAAGGGCGGGCGGGCCCTGTGCGACATGGCGGCCGCGCGGCCGCAACCGATCCCGGTGTTTGCCGAGATGTCGAGCATCAACCCGGTGATCGTGTTGCCGCAAGCGCTGGAAACCCGCTCCGAAAGCGTCGCGCGAGACTTGACCGCCTCGGTGGTACAGGGCTGCGGTCAGTTCTGTACCAATCCGGGTCTGGTGATCGGTATTCGCTCGCCGCAGTTCACTGCCTTCACCCAGCAAGTGGTCGCGCTGATCGGCGACCAGGCGCCCCAGACCATGCTCAACGCCGGTACGCTGCAAAGCTACGGCAAGGGCCTGCAGAAACTGTTGGCGCACCCGGGCATCGAACATTTGGCCGGGCGCGAGCAGCAGGGCAACCAGGCCCGGCCGCAGTTATTCAAGGCTGACGCCAGCCTGCTGATCAACGGTGACGAGGCGCTGCAGGAAGAAGTGTTCGGTCCGACTACGGTGTTTGTCGACGTCGCGGACCCGGCGCAGCTGACTGCCGCGCTGAACGGCCTGCACGGGCAACTGACCGCGACGATGATCGGCGAACCGGCGGATTTCGAGCGTTTCAGCGAACTGACGCCGTTGCTGGAGCAGAAGGTTGGCCGCATCTTGCTCAACGGTTATCCGACCGGGGTGGAAGTGTGTGATTCGATGGTGCACGGCGGACCTTACCCGGCGACGTCCGATGCCCGCGGTACGTCAGTGGGCACCCTGGCGATCGATCGCTTCCTGCGCCCGATCTGCTTCCAGAACTATCCTGACAGCCTGTTGCCCGAACCGCTGAAGAACGCCAACCCGTTGGGGATCCTGCGGTTGGTGGATGGGGTGCCGGGGCGCGAGGCGCTCTGACGATCTTGATGAGGCCGTTACATTCAAGTTGAATGTGCCGGCCTCATCGCGATGGCGATAGCTCAGTCAAACTCGCTGCTGAAGTCATGGCCCAAGGCCCACGCCCACATTGGGTTATCATGACGACTTTCCCAATGAACGACTGATCGCCATGACTGCCGTAACCGACACCCTGCTGCACGCCCTCGAATCCAGCGACATGCTGATTATCGATGGGCTGCACGCGTTCGATTTCTCCCTCGACGAGCAGGACCAGTTGCACGTCGAGTGCATGAACGGTCGCACCCTTGAGCACTGGCGTTTCACGCCGGCGCAGATGCAGGCCGCGACCTTCGATAAAACCCTGAACCACTGGATCATCACCAGCGATTCAGGCGATCACCACTTGGAGTGCGTGGAAGCCACCAGCGGCCACGACGATGAGGATGATGAACATGAAGATGCGTAGTCTGTGGCCGTTGTTGATGGCCGGCAGCCTGGGCGCCATGGGCGTCCAGGCAGGTACCGATGAACGTCATCAGCTGCTGGTGGGCTCCTACACCGCTGGCCAGAGCCAAGGCATCTACCGGATGCAATTCGACAGTCGTACCGGCCAGCTCGATGCCAACCCGTTGCAAGTGATCAAGACAGACAACCCGTCGTGGCTGACCCTTTCCAAGGACATGACCCGGCTGTTCGTGGTCAACGAAAACGGGCCGGGCCAAAAAGACCCGGTGGGCAAGGTCAGTAGCTACGCCATTGACCCGAAGACCCATGAATTGAGCCTGATCAACCGGGTGCAGTCCCTGGGTAATGAGCCGACCCACTCCAGCCTTAGCCACGATGGCCAGCATTTGTTGGTCAGTAATTATTCTGTCCTGGAAAACCCGGGTGGCACCTTGGTGGTGCTGCCAGTGGAATCGAACGGCAAGCTGGCTCCGGTTGTGCAGTCGGGCAGTCACCAGCCCAGTCGGGTCAATCCCGAGCGGCAGAAATCGGCTCATGTGCATTCCGCGGTGCCGTCACCGGACGGCAAATACGTGTTCGCCAATGACCTGGGGGCGGACAAGGTGTTTGTCTACCGCTACGACCCCAAGGCCAACCCCGAACTGCCGCTGACGCCTGCCGATCCGCCATTCGTGCAACTGCCGCCGGGCAGCGGGCCGCGCCATCTGTTGTTCAGTGGCGACGGCAAGCATGCCTGGTTGACGATGGAGATGACCGCTCAGGTCGCGGTATTCGATTACCAGGACGGCCGCCTGACGCAGCGCCAGTTGGTCGATCTGGCCGACGGCAAACCCCAGCCGGGTAAAGCGGCGGCTGCGCTGCATGCTTCCAGGGATGGCAAGTTCCTCTACGTCAGCAACCGTGGCACCACCAACGAAGTGCTGGTGTTCGCCATCGACCCGGCCGCTGGCACGCTCAAAGAGCTGCAGCGGCGCTCGGTCGAAGGCGATCATCCACGGGAATTCAGCCTCGACCCGAGCGGGAAATTCCTGCTGATTGCCAACCAGAAGAGCAACCAGATCGTGGTACTAGAGCGCGATCCGAAGACCGGCCTGCTGGGTAAGACCGTGCAGAAGATGCCGATGGAGGCGCCGAGCGACTTGAAGTTCATGGTCTCTCAATAAAGCGCGGGCCCCGTTTTTTGGGGCCTGCGCCGTTGTATCAACGGGACTGATATTCGCAAGTGATGCAAAGCATTTCAACGCAGGACGCCTCGGCGCGTAAGTTTGCTTCACGGCCCCACCGGGCAAGTCAGCCAACTGAATCCGAGGTCTACCGCCATGAACCTGAATCTCTTCTCCGTGATCGCCGCTTCCGCCATCTCCGCCACGGTGGCATTGCCAGCCAGTGCCAGCATCGAGATCAGCGACAAGAAAAGCCGCACCCAGAGCTACACCGAGAAATACCTGCAACAAAGCGCCAACTTCTATGCAGCGCTGGACCACAAGACCCAACACTGAACGATCGCGCAACGACTGAAGCCTGCGATCTTTTCATCTTCACTGAACATCAGGTGAAAGAGAAAAGATCGCAGGCTTCGTCGTTTCCAGAGAAATTCCGCTGTAATGTCACTTGGCCATGTGTTTAAATTTGACGCTGACAATTTGACTCCTTTGCCGATAAGGATCGACACCATGGCGATGCGTCTGGCAGTGATGCTGCTGTTTCTCTATTCCACCCCGATTGTCTCCGCGGCCCAGCCGGATTCCGGCGAGTTGGAAGTGGCGCGTGAGCGATTGTTGAGCTTGCTGAGTGACTGATCGGCTCAGGCCAGTTATTGATATTTTGTGGGAGCAAGGCTTGCCCGCGATGAAGGTGATGCGGTCCTTCAGAAATCGAGTCGCCTGTATCGCGGGCAAGCCTTGCTCCCACAGAAATCCCCTCGCCACAGGGGTGGGTGCAAATGGTTACTTGGCCATGATCGCCACGAACAGCTCGCCATCCAGAAACCTCTGCAACCAGTCCTGTAGCCGAGGGTAGGGCGCCTGGGCAAACCAGTCGCGATCAACGTGGGCGAACTGGCGTATGAAGGGCATCACTGCCACGTCGGCCAGGCTCGGGTGATTCGCCGCCAGGAACGGCCGGGTTTCAAGCAGGGCCTCCAGCCTGCGCAGAAAGTCTTCACCCTCGCTACGGCAATGTTCCTTCGGGTACTCGGGATGGCGCTCGGGGTATTTGTAGCGATTCAAGTGCAGCTTGAACACCTGGTCGTTTTCCTCGATCAACGCCGCCGTCAGCGCCTGGCCTTCGGGGTCGTCCCGTAGCCTCCAGTCTTGCGGATCGTGCCGGGCCAAGGCCCAGCGCATGATCTCCAGGCTTTCATCGATCACCCGGCCATCGACCTGCAGCACCGGCACCGTGCCTTTGCTGGAGAGTGCGAGCATCTCGGTTGGCTTGGCCTTCAGGCTGACCTCGACAATGTCCAACTCGACCGCGCTGTAGCGCAAGGCCATGCGCGCCCGCATCGCGTAGGGGCAGCGGCGAAAGGAATAGAGTGTGGCGCGGTTCATTTCACCTCCACGGTGCTCAACCCATTGCCCTGGCGTCGGACCTGGATCTGCACCGGAATCCGCTCGTGCATTTCCTGCACGTGGGAAATCACCGCGACCTTGCGGCCCTGGGCCTGTAAGCCGTCGAGGGCGTCCATCGCCAGTTGCAGCGATTCGGGGTCGAGGCTGCCGAAGCCTTCGTCGATGAACAGCGATTCAATCTTCAGTGTGCTGGACGCCATCGAGGCCAGGCCCAATGCCAAGGCGAGGGAGACCAGGAAGGTTTCGCCGCCGGACAACGAATGCACCGAGCGCAGTTCATCGCCCATTTCAGTGTCCATCACCAGCAGCCCGAGCATGCTGCCGCCGCGCTTGAGCCGGTAGCGGCGTACCAGTTGCCGCAGTTGGGCATTGGCGTGGTGCACCAGCAAGTCGAGGTTGTAGGCCTGGGCCAGCTTGCGGAAGCGGTCGCCGGTGGCCGAACCGATCAGGGCATCGAGGCGTGCCCAGCGCTGGTATTCGACATAGGCCTGTTCGATCTGCTGGGCCAGGGCCTGGTTGGCGTTCTGCCGGCGCTGGTCCTCGGCCTGTTCGGCGCGCAGTTCGGCGCAGTGCTGTTCGCTGGCGGCGAATTGGCCTTGCAGTTCGGTGAGGGCTTGGGCGAGTTGCTCGGGCGCCAGGTTGCCGTTGTGTTGGGCCTGATGGTTTTGCAGGCGCTGCTCGCGCTCGGTGAGCAGGACGCGGGCCTGCTCAATGGCTTTTTCGCTGTTGAGCAAGCGCTGGCGCAACGGGCTGATGTGGTGGTCGTCCAGGCCGAGCAGGGCCTCGAGGGCGGCATCGTCCAGTTCCGGATGGGTGGTGCGCCATTGCGCGATTCCGGCGGCCAGCGCCTGGCGTTCGTGGTCCAGGGATTGCGCCTGTTCCTGACGGGCCTTGAGTTCGGCGGCCAGTTGCACCAGGTCGTTGCGCAATTGCTGCAACTGCTGATTGGCCGTCGCCTCGGCATCCCGCGTCTGTTCCAGGCGTTGGTCGAGTTGTTGCTGCCACTGTTCGGCGCTGGTGTGCTCGCCGAGCAGTTGCGTGAGTTTCTCTTGGCAGGCCTGTTGTTGCTCGCTCAGGGCGCTGAATTGCAGGCGGGCCGCTTCCAGTTGCTGGAGGCGGGTCTGCTGGCGGTCCTGCTCTTTCTCCAGGGTCTGCTGGCGCTGGAGCTGTTCGCCCAGTTCGTCGCGTTGCTGCTCCAGTTGCTCCAGGCGCTGGGCGATCTGCTGATCCAGTTGCAGGAAGGTTGCGGCGGGCTCGCTGCGCAAGGCCTGTAGGGTGTCAGCGGGTAGCAGGGTGCTGAAGTGGCTCAGCTCCTCGTCCAGGCGCTGACGGTCGCGGGACAGTTCCTGCTGCTGGTTGCCCAGGTGCTGTGACGCCTGTTGGCTGGCTGCCTCGGCTTCACGTAGCCGCTGTGCCATGCGCGCGGCGTCTTGCTGCAGGGTCAGTAGGGCGGTTTGCCGCTGTTCGTCCTGGCTGATACGCAGGGTCAGCTGACTGTTCTGTTGGGCCAGCCAGGCGTCGCGCTTGTTCGAGTCCTGGGCCAGCAGTTGCGCTGACAGCGGGTGGCCTTCAAGGCTGGGCGTCAGGCTCTGTTGCTGGCCGGTGAGTTGTTCCTGCTGCTGTTTGAATTCTTTGAGCTGGGCGATGACGCCGCTGTATTGTGTGCGCAGGTCGATGACTTTTTCATTGAGCAGCTCGACCGCTTTACGGGCGTTGGCCTCCTCGTTTTCATCGTGCCGTCCCAGGCTTTGCAACAGGGCTTCGGGTTGATGATAAGGATGCTCGACGCTGCCACATACCGGGCAAGGTTGCTGGTCCTGCAATTGCGCGCGCAATTGCTCGACGCTTTCGCTGCGGGCCAGGCGCTGGCGTTCCAGCAGTTCACGGGTGACGGTCAGGGTCTGTTCGGCAATCGTCAGTTCGGCCTTGGCTTCGCCGCCTTCGCGCACCAGCCGGTCACGTTCCTGCAATGCCGCCTGCTGGCGTTGCTCGAGCTCGGCGCCGCGTTTGTCCAATTCTTGCTGGCTGGCCCACAGTCGGGTCAACTCTTCGAACGCCCGCAGTTGCTTGCGGTTGTCTTGCAGCAGGTTGCCGAGCAACTGGATCTGTTCGGCCACCGCTTCCGGCTCGGCACCCGCTTCTTTATAGAGGACTTCGAGGTCTTGCCGGCGGGTGGTCAGGTCCTCGGCGGCGCGCGCGGCGCTGTGCTCCAACGTGGCGAGTTCGGCCTGACCTTTGTTCAGACGATTGCCGATCAGCATCAACTGCTGAAGTCGATCGCGGTAGGCGTTCCAGGCGTCGCTCAGCGGCGCAAGGTGGGTACTTTGTTCAAGCTCGCCAGCGATGCGCTGCAAACGCTCGGCTACCTGCTTTTGCTGTTCGAGCAAAGTGTCGATCGTGCGCTGGCCTTCGGCACAGGCCTGTTGTGCCTGTTCCTGGCGTTCGGCAGCGAAGCGCGTGTCCTGGGCCAGACGGGCGAGGGCGCTCTGCTCGTCGAAGGCCTGACGCAGTAACGGCGCGCTGTCGGTGCTTTGCTGCCGGGCGGCGGTCAGCGCCAGTTGCGCTTCGCCGACGCCCTTTTCCAGCTCGGCCTGTTGTGCATGCAGGTCGATCTGCTGCTGGGTGAGTTGCTGGATCTGCACCGCCAAAGGCTCAAGCTGTCGGTGCAGTTCCGTCTGGCGAATGAACTGATGCCGCTGGGGGGCCAGTTGTTCCAGGCGAGTCAGTTTCAGGCGTTCGTCAGCCAGTGCGTTCCAATCGGTCTGGGCCTGTTGCAGTTGCTCGGCAGCGCCGCTCTGTTCGTCCTGCAACTGGCGCAGGTCCTTGAGCCAGGTGTGTTGCTGTTCCAACTGCTTGAGTTGGGTCTGCTGGGCCTTGAGTTGTTGCTGGGCGTCGTTGAAACGCTGGTCCAGCTCGGCCCGGGCCTCGGGGGCCAGCGGCGTGACACCGGTGGCCTGGTCCTGCAACTGCCGGTGGCTGTCCTTGGCTTGCTTGGCCTTGTCGAAGGCCCGGCGACCGAGGCGGGTGTACAGGGCGGTGTCGGTGAGTTTTTCCAACAGTTCGCTGCGATCGTTGTCATCGGCCTTGAGAAACGCGCTGAACTCGCTCTGGGCCAGCAGCACGGCACGGGTGAACTGTTCGAAGTTCAGGCCCAGGGCCGCTTCGAGCTGGGTCTTGTATTCGCCTTTCTGGCTCGCCAGCAGTTGATCGTTGTCCAAATCCCGCAGGCTCTGGCGGCTGGCTTGCAACTTGCCACCGGCTTTTTCCCGGGCACGATTGGCTTCCCAGCGAGCCCGATAGCGGCGTCCGTCGATGCCGCGAAAATCCGCTTCGGCAAAGCCATCGCCCGTGCCACGGCGCAACAGCGTGCGTGGGTCGCCCGTGGCAATGTCGCCATCGACGTCCGGCACCTTGGCGTCGCGTCCGGTGTTGTTGAGGCGCGGCACGGCGCCGAACAGCGCCAGGCACAAGGCGTCGAGCAACGTGCTCTTGCCGGCGCCCGTGGGGCCGGTAATGGCGAACAGGCCGGCGCTGGCCAAGGGTTCGGCGGTGAAATCGATTTCAAACGGCCCGGCCAGGGACGCCAGGTTCTTGAGGCGGATCGCGAGGATCTTCATGGCTGCTCGCTCTCCATCTGCACGTCTTGCAACAGCACGGAAAAGTCCTTGAGGGTCTGTTCGTCCACTTCGTTGCCGTAGGTGTCCTGCCAGGCGCGGCTGAACAACTCCTGGGGGCTGAGTTGATCCAGCTCCACCAGCGCGCTGCCGTCATCGGCACCGCCTTTGCTGCCGTTGCCGGCGTACTCGGCGGCGATCCGCACCAGGCGTACGGCCTTGCCTTGCAGCGCGGTTTCAACCTGGTGACGCAGGTCCGGCTGCGGTTCGTCGAGGCACACCCGCACTTCCAGCCAGGGTTGGCGCTGGACATCGGCCAGCAGGTCGATGTCGGGCAGGTCCTTGAGTTGCACCAGGAGATCGGCCAGGGGCAGCGGGCCCAGGCGTTGCAGGTTGACGGCCCGGGGAATCAGGCGTGGCTCGACCTTGACCAGGGTTTCGCCGTCCAGAGTGATGTCGAGAATTTGATGCTGATAACCGATCTCCGAAAATGACAGCGGGATCGGCGAACCGCTGTAGCGGATACGCTCTTCACCGTTGACCTTCTGCGGCTTGTGCAAATGGCCGAGGGCGACGTAGCTGATGCTCGGGCCGAACAGGCTGGCGGGCAGGGCCTCGGCGTTGCCGATGATCAGGCTGCGTTCGGAATCCTCGGACACCGAACCGCCGGCCATGTGCGCATGACTGATGGCGATCAGCGCCTGGCCTTTCTTGCGCTTGCTGTTGGCCGCGGCGATCAGCCACTCATGCACTTGGCCGATGCCTCGCAGGTAGTCGTCGCCCAGTTGCGCACCGGTGACTTCGGCAGGGCGCAGGAACGGCAGGGCCAGGCACCACGCCTTGACCTTGCCCTTGGCATCGGGCAACGGCAACAACAGGCGTTCGACGTCCAGTTGCCCATCGTCGAGCCACAACACTCGACCCAATGCATGGGTGCGCAGGCGTCGCATCAACGGCGCAGGCAATTCGATACGCGAGCCGGAGTCGTGATTACCGGCGATCATCACGATGGTCAGGTTGGCGTTTTGTTCATGGGCGCTGACGATGAAGTCGTACAGCCGCTCCTGGGCTTTGACCGGCGGGTTGACGGTGTCGAAGATGTCGCCGGCGATCAACAGCACGTCGGGTTTTTCGTGGGCCAGTTGACGCAGCAGCCAGTCGAGGAAACAGGCGTGTTCGAAATCGCGTTCCTGACCGTGCAGGTTTTGCCCCAGGTGCCAGTCGGAGGTGTGAAACAGACGCAAGGTGAGCTCCAGGAAACAGATGATGGCCGCGGTGAAGAGAAGGGCGGCTAAAAGAGGGAGAGTTTACTGGGAAACGGGAGGGAGGACGTGTTCAACTTCGTTGGATCCATGAGCACCGATCCTGTGGCAAGGAGATTTATGTGGGAGCAAGGCTTGCCCGCGATGAAGGCGACTCGATTTCTGAGGGACCGCATCGCCTGCATCGCGGGCAAGCCTTGCAAGGCCGCTTTCCAGTCCCGGATCGGCATTGTCCACTTCTTGCTGATGTTCAGTGCCAGATAAAACAGCTTCGTTGCCGCCTCATCGGTCGGAAAAGATACACGGGTTTTGATCACTTTGCGCAGACTCATGTTGATCGACTCGATCGCATTGGTGGTGTAGATCACCTTACGAATTTCGGCTAACCAACCCCTTGCTCCACAACTCGTCTGACTGATATCCCCGTGTGTTTCGCGGGGATTCACGTAGGGCATCACTAAAACTGTCCCATTGCTCAAGGCGCTCCAATAGCGACATTTTTGCGCCGTGTGGGCCGTTTCCTAAGAAATTGCGCCCTTCCCCTATAGGAAGCGTCCCAAACGTCGCCGAACCCGATGCGAAAAGATGGAACCATCCTTTGAGCTGATTCACGCTGACCACCCTTGAAAAACCAATCCCTGCGCAAAGACGCAGGCACCAAGGGAAGTCATGCCTGCCAACCGTTCTGAAAAACGCAAAGTCGATTTCAATCAAAACAACGCTGACAAGGTTTTGTCCCCGTTACCTCCCCACCTTAGACAAACGGCGGGAAACACTTGGGGAGATCGGCAATATGTCTAACCAACGCCCCATCTTCTTCGACCACAGCCGCCACACCCTGAGCGTCTACAACCTCAAGGCCCACCTCGACGTCCTGGCCTTCGCCGGCGAAGAACACCTGAGCCGCCCCTACCATTACCGCATCGAATTCACCTGCACCGAGCGCGACCTGGCGGCCACCGACCTGCTCAACCAGGGCGCGCATTTCAGCCTGTACCCGCTGCCGCCACCGCCGACACCGAAGGGCTTCAAACCGCCGGTGATCAAGCCGCTGCGCACCTTCCACGGTGCGGTCACCGAGTTCAAGCGCTTGTCCGGCTCCCACGACGAAGCCCGCTACGAAATCACCCTGCAACCGCGTTTCGCGCTGCTGGGCCGGGGCAAACAGTTCCGCATCTACCAGTACCAGTCGGTGCCGGAGATCGTCGAGCACATCCTGCGCACGCGCC